>NZ_JBHLWB010000002.1:0-131636 GCF_042433055.1 Gallibacterium trehalosifermentans | reverse complement strand
ACTGCTACTTCCAGCGACAGCTCCGCTCTTGTTGCGTGAGGCGGCATTATAGGCATTTTTTTGCGCCTTGCAACCCTATTTTTTATTTTTTTAGCTGTTCGCTGTTTTTTTCAGCGAAACAGCTAAATTCCACATTTAGTTATTACTTTAAAGCAGCTCGTGCATTACGGAATAAACGCAGCCAAGCCCCATCTTCACTCCAATCATCTGGATACCACGAGTTAGTTACACTACGGAAAACTCGCTCAGGGTGTGGCATCATAATTGCAATGCGCCCGTCTCGGTTACTTATCGCGGTAATCCCCAATGGAGAACCATTTGGATTAGCTGGGTATTGTTCGGTTGGATTAAGGTAATTATCCACATACTGCGCAATAATCTGTTGATTTTGTTGTAATTCAACAATTTGTTGTTCAGAGGCAAATTCTGTTCTTCCTTCTCCATGCGATACCGCAATCGGCATATGAGACCCCGCCATTCCCTCAAACCATAATGAGTTATTTTCATTAATTCTAACTAAGCCAACACGTGCTTCAAAACGTTCTGAACGATTACGCACAAATTTCGGCCATAAATCAGCACCTGGAATAATCTCTTTCAAATGCGAAATCATTTGACAACCATTACATACCCCTAATGCAATTTTATTTTGATCAGCAAAGAAACGACTAAACTGTTCACGTAAATCATTTTGGAATAGGATAGATTTCGCCCAACCGCCACCAGCACCTAGAACATCACCATACGAGAATCCACCACACGCCACTAACGCATCAAAATGCACTAAATTGTGGCGTCCAGCAACTAAATCACTCATATGTACATCAGATGCCGCAAAGCCAGCACGATCAAAAGCTGCTGCCATCTCTACATGGCTATTTACGCCTTGCTCACGCAATATTGCAATTTTTGGTTTTGCACCTACTGCAATATAAGGTGCAGCGACATCATGATTTGGATCATAGCTAAGTTTAGCGGATAATCCTGGATTATCTGCTTGCTGTTTTGCTGCATACTCTTGATCAGCACACGCTGGATTATCACGTAAACGTTGCATTTGCCATGTGAGTTCGCCCCAAATTTGACGTAATACAGAACGAGATTGTTGTAAAACTAATTGTTCTCCACGTTTAATGATAATCTCATTATCCGCCGTAACTTCACCTAAAACAGTTGCAATCTCTGTTAATTGATACTGGGCGAGAATATCCCACACATGTTGATGATCTGCTTGGCGAATTTGTAATACGGCACCTAATTCCTCATTAAACAATACTGCCAGATCATCGTTGCCTAACTTCTCAATATCAACTGTTACGCCACAATTTCCTGCAAATGCCATTTCTGCCAAAGTAACAATCAATCCACCGTCAGAACGGTCATGATAAGCTAGCAACTTTTGTTCTTGGACTAACTGTTGTATTGCATCAAAAAAGGCTTTTAAGCGTTGTGGATTTTCAACATCAGCAGGTTTATCACCTAATTGTTTATAGACTTGCGCTAATGCAGTTGCCCCTAGTCGATTCTTTCCTTCACCTAAATCTAATAAAATGAGTTCACTCGCCCCTTTATCCGTCCGAAGTTGTGGTGTTACCGCTTTTCTCACATCTTCTACACGTGAAAATGCACTAATCACTAACGAAAGCGGTGCAGTAACTGTTTTCTGCTCACCATTTTCTTGCCATGTTGTTTTCATTGACATGGAATCTTTACCCACTGGGATTGTCAGCCCAAGTGCAGGACAAAGTTCTTCACCAATCGCTTTTACTGCTTGATATAAACCTACTCCCTCACCAGGGTGATCCGCAGCAGACATCCAGTTAGCAGACAGTTTTACCCGTTTTAATTCGCCAATATTGACTGGCGCTAAATTGGTAATCGCTTCTGCAACCGCTAAGCGAGCAGAAGCAGCAAAATCAAGTAACGCAACTGGCGCACGTTCACCAATAGACATCGCTTCTCCGTGGTAGGTATCAAAACTTGCCGTTGTCATACCATAATCCGCTACTGGAATTTGCCACGGTCCAACCATCTGATCGCGTGCGACCATTCCTGTAATTGAGCGATCGCCAATCGTGATCAAGAAAGTTTTTTCCGCTACAACAGGGAGGCGTAATACTCGATGTAATGCTTCGGTTAAATCAATTTTTTCTGTTGCTAATGCTGGTGAATTCACCTGTTTTGACACTTCATTACGTTGCATTTTTGGCGTTTTACCAAGTAGCACATTCATTGGTAAATCAATCGGTTTATTCGCGAAATACTCATCATGTAACGTTAAATGTTGTTCCTCTGTTGCCTCACCAATCACCGCATACGGTACTTTCTCTCGAGCACATAATTGTTCAAACAGTGGTAACTTATCGGCATTCACCGCTAATACATAGCGTTCTTGCGATTCATTACACCAAATTTCCAATGGACTCATATTACGCTCATCACTCAAGATTTTACGCAATTCAAAGCGTCCCCCTCGTCCACCATCATGTACTAACTCTGGCATCGCATTCGATAAACCACCTGCCCCCACATCATGAATAAAGAGAATTGGATTTTCTGCTCCCATTTGCCAGCAACGGTCAATCACTTCTTGGCAACGGCGCTCCATTTCAGGGTTATCTCGCTGTACGGAAGCAAAATCTAAATTTTCCGCAGATTTGCCTGATGTCATTGAAGAGGCTGCTCCACCACCAAGCCCGATATTCATCGCAGGTCCACCCAATACTACTAATTTTGCTCCAACAGGAATTTCACCTTTTTGGATATGTTCTTCACGGATATTTCCCATTCCACCAGCAAGCATAATTGGTTTGTGATAACCACGCACTTCTTCGCCATTAAAACTATTTACTTTTTCTTCATAAGTACGGAAATACCCTAATAATGATGGGCGACCAAATTCATTATTAAATGCAGCACCACCCAGCGGAGCTTCTAACATAATGTCTAATGCAGACGCAATTCGATTTGGTTTTGAAAGCACATCTTCCCAAGGTTGTTGGTAGTTAGGAATACATAAATTAGAAACTGAAAAACCGACTAATCCCGCTTTTGGTTTTGAGCCTCGTCCCGTTGCACCCTCATCACGAATTTCTCCACCCGAACCTGTTGCTGCACCTGGGAATGGTGAGATTGCCGTTGGGTGATTATGCGTTTCGACTTTCATTAAAATTGGCATTTGTTCTGCATGATAACGATACGTACCATCTTGATCTGGGAAGAAACGCCCCGCTGTGGATCCCTCCATAACAGCAGCATTATCTTTATAGGCTGACAACACATAATCAGGTGTTTTTTCATAAGTATTTTTAATCATTTTAAACAATGATTTTGCTTGCGCTTCACCGTCAATAATCCAATCCGCATTAAAAATTTTATGGCGACAATGTTCAGAGTTTGCTTGCGCGAACATATACAATTCAACGTCTGTTGGATTACGACCTAACAAAGTGAACTGCTCGACTAAATAATCAATTTCATCACTGGCTAACGCTAAGCCTAACTCTACGTTAGCTTGTTCTAACGCTGCTCGCCCACCTGCTAATAAATCTACTGTCTGCAATGGTTTTGGATCTTGTTGCGCAAAAATTTCAATTAAACGGTCATAATCCTCTACAACCTCTTCCATCATACGATCGTGGATTAATTTCACGAATTGATCCTGTTGAGCTGCTGTCAATGTTGTATCAAATTCACAATGATAGAGGATCCCTCTTTCTGCTCGTACAACGTCATTTAAACCACAACTATGAATAATATCTGTTGCTTTTGATGACCAAGGGGAAATTGTCCCTATACGTGGAATCACAATTTGTCCTTGTAAGAAGCTTTCTGTTACTTGGGTAACAGGGAAAGCCATTACTGCATTCGCGTCAAAAAGTTGATTTAAATGCTCAATTTGTTCAGGATTAAGCGGCTTTTTTACTTCCACAAAATAGAGATAATGCGTTTCGCAGTTACGCAATGAAATTTGTTGTTCAGCAAGTTGTAAAGAAAGGCGGGAGAGTCGAAAATCAGAAAGAGCGGTTGCACCACGGAAAATCAGCATCATAGCATTATTACCTAACTGTAAATAAAAAAATCGGTGCGTATTATACCTGAACTCACAACAAACGGAAACGTTTGCGTATTGGCTTATTTGTACTTATCGTTTAGATCTTATACAATGCGCCTTTTTATTGCCAACTATTGAGGTTTCTTTGAAAGGATTATCCATTCGTATCATTCTTGCATTCGGTCTATTATTATGGGCTATTGACATGGTTTTCCCATGGCAAAAAATTATGCGTTCTGATGATAATCTTTATTCTTCAATCAAACAGCGTGATGAATTAGTGGTTGGCACAATTAATAATGCCTTCTCTTACTTTGTCAATGCTAATGGAGCAGCAGGGTTAGAATACGAACTGACTAAAGCGTTTGCTGATTATCTGAACGTACAACTTCAGATTAAAACCTTTGATAATTCAGAAGACCTCCTGCAAGCATTAGAAAATAATCAAATTGATCTTGCCGCAGCAAATTTAATGTATCAATCAGAGCAGGCAGAACACTTTCAGCTTGGTCCAAGTTACTATTCTGCCTCTTGGCAGCTTGTGTATCGAAAAGACAAACCTCGCCCTTATGACATTAACCAATTAAAAGGGAAATTACTCACCATCAATAATGTCAATCTGCAAAAAAGACTTTCAGAATTAAAACAACAATATCCTCAATTAGAGTGGCAAGTAGATAGTAATATTTCTCCAGAAGAAGCTTTACTAGCTGTCGCTAACGGAGAGATAGATTACACCATCGCTAACTCGCTTGATGTTGCTTCTATTCAACAAGTGAAACCTAATTTAGCTGTGGGTTTTGATTTAACTGAAGAAACTTCCGTCCACTGGTATTTACCAAAAAACCCCTACAATGAACTGCAAGCTGCGTTGCTTGATTTTATGAACACCGCACAAGAATCAGGCTTGATTTCACGCATTGAGGAAAAATACTTTAGCCACCTTTCTCGTTTTGACTATGTTGATGCGCGAACCTATATCTCTGCGATCGAAAATACACTGCCAACCTATTTACCGCTCTTTCAACGTTATGCTGCTCCATTGGATTGGAAGCTGCTTGCCGCTATTTCCTACCAAGAGTCGCATTGGGATACCAATGCCACGTCTCCTACTGGTGTAAGGGGCATTATGATGCTGACCAAAGAAACCGCTAATCGAATGAATATTGAAGATCGAACCGATCCTGAACAAAGTATTAAAGCAGGTGCCGAATATCTACATATGTTATTAGGAAAAATGCCTGAAACTATTGCAACAGAAGATAAAATTTGGTTTGCTCTTGTCGCCTATAACTTAGGTTTAGGGCATTTACTCGATGTTCGACGCTTGACAGAAAGTTTAGGTGGGGATCCCAATAATTGGCTAGATGTTAAAGCAAATTTGCCGTTGTTAGCCGACAAAAAATATTACAGTAAATTAAAATTTGGCTATGCACGTGGTTATGAAGCCTATCAATACGTCGAAAATATTCGTCGCTATCATAACAGCATTGTGAATTACTATCGGATTCAAGAACAGACGCAATGACTAAAAGAAGATACATTACCAGAAACAAATCTCCCATCGCTCAGCCAAAATCCATTGTAATTATGCTAAAATCACTTTCCTTTTTGGCTAACTTGGAGATTTATTATGCGTCCAAACAATCGTGCAACTGATGCGATGCGTCCTATCAAAATTACCCGCCACTATACTAAACACGCCGAAGGATCTGTGTTAATCGAATTTGGTGATACTAAAGTACTATGTAACGCAACGATTGAAGATTCTGTGCCTCGTTTTCTCAAAGGGCAAAATCAGGGGTGGATTACCGCTGAATATGGTATGTTGCCACGTGCTACCAATGTTCGTACGCAGCGTGAAGCAGCGAAAGGCAAGCAAAGTGGGCGTACCATGGAAATCCAACGTTTAATAGGTCGTTCTTTACGTGCAATGATTGATTTAAACTTACTTGGCGAACGTACCATCACGTTAGATTGCGATGTTATTCAAGCAGATGGTGGTACACGCACAGCGGCAATCAGTGGTGCTGCTGTCGCTTTATATGATGCAATTCAAACATTGTTAGATAACGGTACGCTTAGCCAAAATCCAATCAAAGGGTTAGTTGCAGCAGTTTCGGTTGGTATTGTTGGCAATCAAAAAGTCTGTGATCTTGAATATATTGAGGATTCCAATGCCGAAACGGATATGAATGTGGTGATGACCGATGAAGGCAAAATGATTGAAATTCAAGGGACTGCCGAAGGTGAGCCATTTAGCCATGAGGAATTGCTAGAATTACTTGCGTTAGCAAAACAAGGTATTGCACAAATTAATCAAGCACAAAAAGCGGCTTTAGCCCAAACTCAATAGGAAAGAAAATGCAAACTTACCAACAACAATTTATTGAATTTGCGTTAAGTCGCCAAGTATTAAAATTTGGCGAGTTTACCTTAAAATCAGGTCGAATTAGTCCTTATTTTTTCAATGCTGGTTTATTTAATACTGGTGAAGATTTAGCAAAATTGGGGCAATTCTATGCAGAAGCCATTCAAGCTCAACAACTAGAATATGATGTTATTTTTGGTCCAGCCTATAAAGGCATTCCTATTGCGACAGCAGCCGCAACCGCCCTTTATCATCATTTCAATTTGAATAAACCAGTCTGTTTTAATCGCAAAGAAGCAAAAGATCATGGTGAAGGCGGTAACTTAATTGGTAGTCCATTACAAGGGAAAGTGTTATTAATTGATGATGTCATTACCGCTGGCACGGCGATCCGTGAATCAATGCAATTAATTGCAGCAAATAATGCTACACTTGCTGGCGTCATGATTGCTTTAGATCGTCAAGAAAAAGGGAAAGGTGAACTTTCTGCGATTCAAGAAGTTGAACGCGATTATCACTGCCACGTCAGTTCGATTATTACATTTGAACACCTACTCACTTATTTACAACAGTCTGAACAGTACGCTCAATTTCTACCAAAAATGTTGGCATATCGGCAACAATACGGTATCTAATTAAGACTTAACCACTTAGCTATTGCTAGGTGGTAATAGCAAATAACACAAACACCATTGCTAGAATATGGTATAACTATTTTCTTACTTAAATAAACTAGCTATACGTTTAGACAATACAATCTCAAGCTAATCTATTATCACATTATTTTTTATTTATATTTCTTTTGGCTTTTGGGAGTCTTTATGCAACAACTATCACAACGACTAAAACAATTTATAACAAGTGAACCTGCTGGCGGTATCCTACTATTATTTGCAACTTTTTTAGCCATTATGTTCGCTAATCTCACAGCTACAGCACAATTTTACCAAGCCTTTCTGCAAACAACAGTAGCATTCCAATTTGGTGAGTTTCGTTTACACAAACCGTTATTACTTTGGATTAATGATGGCTTAATGGCTATTTTCTTTTTATCCATTGGTTTAGAAGTGAAAAAAGAACTTTTTACAGGATCTCTATCAAATTATAAAACTGCATTATTTCCTGCTATTGCTGCTTTAGGTGGAATGATCGTTCCTGCACTCTTTTTCTATTTCGCCACTTCAGCTTCGCCTGAACTTAGTAAAGGTTGGGCGATCCCGATGGCAACCGATATTGCATTCGCACTAGGTATTATGGCATTGGTCGGTAAAAATGTTCCTTTACCGTTAAAAATCTTCCTTTTAGCCCTAGCCATTATTGACGACTTAGGTGCCATTATCGTCATAGCCCTTTTCTTCTCTAGTGAATTAGGTTCAGTGGCGCTAATTGGTGCGAGTTGCTCTATTCTTATTTTATTCTTATTGAATCATTACAAAGTGAGCTCACTGACACCTTACGGCGTAGTTGGCATTATTTTATGGGTGTGCGTATTAAAATCTGGAGTACATGCCACCTTGGCTGGCGTGATTATCGGTTTTGCCATTCCCCTCCAAGCAAATAACGGCGAAAATTTAGTTCATAGAGTAGAACACGCTCTTGCTCCTTGGGTAACATTTATGATTTTACCGTTATTTGCTTTTGCTAATGCTGGTATTTCATTTCAAGGTGTTGATTGGCAAACGTTAATCTCACCACTACCATTTGCCGTATTACTTGGACTACTGATTGGTAAGCCTGTGGGCGTATTTGGCTTTAGCTATCTCTCAGTCAAATTAAAATTAACTAAGCTACCTGAGGGAGTTTATTTCCGACATATTTTTGCCGTTTCACTGTTATGTGGTATTGGATTTACGATGTCTATGTTCTTATCAGGTTTAGCCTTTGAACAAGATGCACACGAACTCAATATTCTGGCAAGAATTGGGATCTTAACAGCATCTATATTATCAGCCATTTTAGGCTTCTTTACTTTAAAACAGATAACGAAAAATCACTAATCAATCTCTTGTAAATCTAAAACCTATCCTTATATTGGGAAAGATTTTTTTGAGGTACAACTTTATGGCAAAGACTTATACACAAGACAACGATAAACTTTATCGTTTTTTATTTAACAATCGTGCGGTACGTGGTGAATGGGTTCGCTTAAATAAGACATTTACTGAAACTCTCAATACCCATCACTACCCACGTAAAGTACAAAATCTGCTAGGTGAATTACTGGTGGCAACCAGCTTATTGACCGCCACCTTAAAATTTAAAGGAAATATTACCGTACAAATCCAAGGTGATGGACCTTTAAGATTAGCGTTAGTTAATGGTAATGATCAGCAACAATTACGAGCATTAGCTCGTGTACAAGGCGACATTACGGATCAAATGCGTCTCTCTGATATGGTTGGAAAAGCCGTGTTAGTTATCTCTATCATTCCCGAAGAGGGAGAACGTTATCAAGGTGTCATCGCATTAGATAAACCAACTATTACTGAATGCTTAGAAGATTACTTTATTCGTTCTGAACAGTTGCAAACCAAACTATTTATTCATTTTGGGGAATATCAAGGTGAAGCCGTTGCTGCTGGTATGTTGTTACAAATTATGCCTGATGGACAAGGCTCACCTGATGACTTTGATCATCTTGCCACCTTAACCGCAACGGTAAAAGACGAAGAGTTATTTGGCTTGACCGCAGAAGAGATGTTATATCGTTTATATCACGAAGAAACGGTAGAAATTTACCCACCACACACCACAGAATTTTTCTGTGGTTGTTCTGAAGAACGTTCCGCAGGCGCAATCAGCTTACTTTCAGAAGAAGAAATTACTGAGATTTTTGCAGAAAAACCAGAATTAGATATGCAGTGTGAATGTTGTGGTAAACACTATATTTTCACTGAACAAAAAGTAAGAGAAATTAAGCAACAAAGCCTACATTAATGAAGTAACAAAGCCTACATTAATGAAGTAACAAAAACGCTTATTCAACAAGAATAAGCGTTTAGACTGCTGACTAATCTAGATTTAAGTAAGATACTCAAAGAGTTTCTGATAAGCTGCCAAAATATAGGAAAGATTTTCAGGCAAAAACATCTAATTTTTCACAGAAAATCCGCTTTTGTCGCTCGGAAAATCTTAACAAAATGAGGTATAGCAAGACACTAGGCTGAAACCTAAATCGCCATTTGAGTGAAAAAATAAATCATTTAACTACTCCAAATAAAACATTAAAAATCATGTAAATCCTTTGGCTTTCCATCTTATTCAGAGTAAAATCCGCCCTTATTTTTACGATTGCTCAGAACAGATAAGAGAAGAATACAAACTATGTCATTTACCATTGGACAACGTTGGATTAGTGAAAGCGAAAATAACCTAGGATTGGGCTTAGTTACCGCAGTTGATAATCGAACTGTTACTTTTTTATTTCCTGCCGCAGATGAAACCCGAGTTTATTCTGTTGCTGCCGCCCCAATGACACGTGTGTTATTTCAAGTAGGCGACATTATTAATCATCATGAAGGGTGGCAAGCAGAAGTCCTTGAAGTAATGGAAAATCACAGCGTTGCCTTGTATTTGGTAAAGAATCTAACCTCCAATGAAGAGGTAGTGATCAAAGAATTAGATCTTGCTCATCACATTACGTTTAGCAAACCGCAAGATCGTCTCTTTTCTGCTCAAATTGATCGTAATGATCGTTTTTCATTACGCTATCACGCATTACAACATCAACAGCAACAATTTCAATCACCATTGCGAGGTTTGCGTGGTACCCGTGCAAGTTTAATTCCACATCAATTACATATTGCACAAGAAGTTGGGCGCCGTTTATCACCTCGAGTCTTACTTGCTGATGAAGTTGGTTTAGGAAAAACATTAGAAGCAGGATTGATTTTACAACAACAACTTTTCTCTGGACGTGTTGAGCGTGTCTTAATTTTAGTTCCTGAAACATTACAGCACCAATGGCTAGTTGAGATGTTACGCCGATTTAATCTCAACTTTTCACTCTTTGATGAAGAACGTTGCCAAGATTTCGATCGCAAAGATGAAGATGGGCATAGTATCAACATCAACCCATTTGAAAGTGAGTCGTTAGTAATTTGTTCATTAGATTGGTTGATCACGCAGCCGAATCGAATGCAAGAGGCGATTAACGCACAATGGGATATGCTCATTGTCGATGAAGCCCACCATTTACAATGGCACGTTGATGCACCGAGTGAAGCCTATTCATTTGTCGAAAAATTAGCCATACAAACAGCTTCCGTTTTACTTTTAACCGCAACCCCTGAACAACTAGGACAGGAAAGTCATTTTGCACGTTTACGTCTGTTAGATCCAAACCGTTTCTATGACTATCAAGCCTTTGTTGATGAGCAAGCTC
Organism: Gallibacterium trehalosifermentans; assembly: GCF_042433055.1. Taxonomy (NCBI): domain Bacteria; kingdom Pseudomonadati; phylum Pseudomonadota; class Gammaproteobacteria; order Pasteurellales; family Pasteurellaceae; genus Gallibacterium; species Gallibacterium trehalosifermentans. The sequence continues at coordinate 120,827 of NZ_JBHLWB010000002.1, read as the reverse complement.
ACTATCGTCCTGTCGCTGATGCCGTGAATAGTTTGCTATCTGATCATAAATTAACTAACGACGAACAAAATACCCTTACAGAATTATTATCTGAACAAGATATCGAACCATTACTTCGGATCATTAATGGTGTCAACAGTCATCAAGAACAAGTTCGTGAAGCAAAAAACGAACTTATGGCAAATTTGGTTGACCGTCATGGGACAAGTCGTTTGTTATTCCGTAATACCCGCCAAGCGGTTAAAGGCTTCCCAAAACGTATTTTGCATCAGGTTAAATTAGAATTACCGAAACAGTATGCTAACGCACAAAAGGTAGCCAACTTACTGAATCAAAACAACAACCAAGATACGTTGTACCCAGAGATGATTTTCCAACAATTCAATCACGATGCAGCATGGTGGGAATTTGACCCTCGTATTGAATGGTTATTTACCTTTTTAAAGAATCATACTCAAGAGAAAGTATTAGTTATCTGTCAGCAAACCAGCACCGTACTACAACTGGAAAAAATTCTGCGTGAAAAAGAGGGAATTCGATCCGCAGTATTCCACGAAAAAATGTCCATTGTCGAACGTGATCGCGCTGCCGCTTATTTTGCACAACAAGAAGAGGGCGCAAAAGTTTTACTTAGTTCTAGCATTGGTTCTGAAGGGCGAAACTTCCAGTTTGCCAGTCGGTTAGTATTGTTTAATCTCCCCCTCAATCCTGATGTATTAGAACAATCTATTGGTCGTTTGGATCGTATTGGGCAACATAAAGATATTCAAATTTACGTTCCTTATTTCAACAATACTGCACAAATGGTTCTCATGGATTGGTATCAACAGGGGCTTGGAGCATTTGAACAAACCTGTCCAATGGGAGCAACTTTATTTGCGAAATATGGCAAACAATTACAAACTTTCTTGAATAATCCAGACATTAATCTTGAGGAATTTAAGCACTTTATTGAAGCAGTTGCCAAAGATAAAGCAACGTTACAACAAGAATTAGAACAAGGGCGAGATCGCCTCTTAGAATTAAATTCTAATGGCGGCGAAGCTGCCCAACAACTTGCAGCCGATATTGAACAACAAGATGGTCAAGTTGACTTAGTTAATTTCTGCTTAAATCTATTTGATGTCATCGGTTTAGAACAAGAGGATTTAGGTGAAGATTCCATTGTTATTCAACCAACAGGACATATGCTTGTCCCTGATTTCCCAGGTTTAAAAGAAGAGGGATCTACCGTTACCTTTAATCGTCAACTCGCTTTAGCTCGTGAAGATGTAGAATTCCTCACTTGGGATCATCCTATGGTTCGCAACGGTATTGATTTAATTACCTCTGGTGATATTGGTAAAACGGCTGTAAGCCTGTTACCACATAAAGGTTTACCCGCAGGCACATTATTACTTGAGTTAATCTATGTAGTCGAAGCACAGGCACCGAAATCATTACAATTAACTCGCTTCTTGCCACCAACACCAGTACGTTTATTATTGGATATTAAAGGGAATAATCTTGCGCCACAGGTTTCATTCAAAGGATTAGAAAAACAGCTGAAACCAATTAATAAAAATGTGGCGAATAAAATGGTTAAAATGACAAAAGCAGATGTTGAGCGTTTAATTAAGCACTCACAAGAGCTCATTGCACCACAAGCCAATGAAATCATCCAACAAGCAATCGAGAATGCAGATAAAACATTATATGCAGAATTAAATCGTTTAACCGCCTTGCAAGCTGTGAATAAGAATATTCGCCCTGACGAAATTACTCAGCTAGAACAGCTGATCGAACAATCCTTACAGCAACTCAATGCTGCAAGTTGGCGTTTAGATAGCTTACGCGTCATTATTAGTAACAAAGAGTAACGTATGGCATTAATTGATTACCAACCACCAGAAGGTTTACATATTCTCTATCAAGATAATCATATTGCCGTGATTAATAAACAAAGCGGCTTATTGTCCGTTCCTGGCAATCAACCGCAATATCAAGATAGTGCGACGACCCGTGTTGCGGCAAAATTTGGTTTTACTGAACCCGCTCATCGTTTAGATATGGCAACCAGCGGCATATTGCTCTTTGCCCTATCCAAAGCAGCAGAAAAAGAGTTAAAACGCCAATTTCGTGATCGTGAACCGAAAAAATTCTATCAAGCATTAGTATGGGGACATCTTGAACAAGATCAGGGGCAAATTGATTTACCATTGATCTGTGATTGGGAAAACCGCCCTCGTCAACGTATTGATTTTATTGTTGGGAAAAAAGCGACAACACATTACGAAGTCCTCGCTCGTTATCCAAATAACACTACTCGTGTAAAACTGACCCCCATTACAGGTCGCTCTCACCAATTACGCGTACATATGCTGGCATTAGGACACCCCATTTTAGGAGATAAGTTCTATTCACCACCACAAGTAAAAGCAATGGCATCTCGCCTTTGCTTACACGCCGAGAGTTTAACCATCACTCACCCAATTACGAAAGAAGTAATGACTTTTTCTTGTCCAGCAGAGTTTTAAATTGAATAGAAAAAAATTGGCTTAATTGTGTCTCAATTAAGCCTTTCAGATATGATAAACAATTTAATTGATTAAACTTTTCATTAAATTTTGCTAGTCATATATCAGTTTATCTTATTCCAGCCCCACACGCTGTCCAATATCTTTTAATTTGGACAACTCTTCCACCAACTGAGGTGCATCATCTAAGCTAATAGCAAATGTCCATAAATAGGTAATGACAGCATAAATATGTCCTGCTGTTACACCAGATTTATGCGTCAATATGGTTAATGTAACACTAAATAAAATTGCCATTGAACAACCAATCATCAGATAACCAAATGCTTCACGATTGGAAATCAATACACGTAACTTTTCGATAAGATGATAATGTTTCACCAATTCACGATGGCGTGAACGGGCAATACAATCTACTTCTTTTTCAAGGCGGTTATTAAGCTTAAAATAAAGATGGTCATTGACTTTGGCATAATGTGGCAACATAGCAGTAAAAATCACCATAATCAGCAACGCCACAAAACCTGACCAAAATTCAAGCCACAACAGCATAATCACAGCGCCCAAAATCGAAAATAACGATGTGATTAAAATCGGCAAATGATGCTCAAAAAAATCAACAAACTCACGCGAAAGCGTAACTCGTGCATTGGTAGTGGACAGATCTACCCCTTTCTTTCGTTGGTTAAGGATAATGGGCACGGCTAACTCACTATAAATTCTAGTAAAAGTTCTTGTATCCACGGCACGCCGCATTGCGCCGACACTCCAAATGACCAATACCAACAGGGTATAGATCACTGCTGAAATCAGTTGCTGATTGAGTACCGCATTGACAGCAAAACTACCAATCAATGGGTACATCAAGAACAGAATATTTTCAACCGCAACTAAACTAAACGTCAATAACAAGCGTTTCTTATGCTGTTGACCAATCGTTTTCAGCGAACGCAGCATCGTTGGCTCTGATTGAGCGATAAGTTTCATCATTTCACATTTAAACTCAGTAAAGATAAGATATTAATTGTCTATTTCGATAGGAATTTCTTCCATTTGCTTCTGACAAATTCGACTAAATTCTTGCAGTAAAGCAAAAAGTTGAGTTGTTTTTTGTTTACCTAACACAGCAAAAGTTTTTTGACTGAGTTGATCGGTAAGCTGCCAAACAGGCTCGGCTTTGGCTTGTCCTACATCGGTCAAATACATCATACGTTCCCGCTTGTCGGTTGAGCTTTCACGAAACTCAATCCAACCTTTGGCTTTAAATTCTTTGCAGATATTAAAAACGGTTTGTTTCGGCAAAAACCATTCTTCGCTGATTTGTTTTTGCGTTAAACCTTGATTTTCAGCCGCGGCTAACGAATACAACACCGCATAGCTGTTATATGACAAACCAAGTTTCGCTATCCACATTTCCATTGTTGCATCAGCCTCGCTAACATATTTTCCTAATAAATCAATATTATTGCTACGCATCATCAAGTCCTAAAAATGACCATTCATGAATTTCATTCTAACGTTACAAAGCCAAAAATACAAGAAAAATAGTCTTAAAATTTACTTGATTTGGTCCTAAAAAATACTATAATACCGAAAATATAGTAATATTTGGGACTTAATTTCATGCGAATGATTATTCTCTTTCTGAGCTTATTCAGTCTATTTTGCTCTGGGTGTCAGAAACAAGATACCCAGTCTTTTCAGGCAGCCGAAAACAACGATTCTTCACTGAAAATCAGTGTAATAAAACCACAACAGATTGATTTTGCAAAAACACTAAAACTTTCTGGTACATGGGTAGCGAAGGAAGAAATTGCCATTGGAACAGCATTGCAAGATCAACAAGTTTTATCTGTTCTAGTGGAAGCAGGCGATCATGTGAAAAAAGGTCAAATATTGGCAACTTTGGAATATAGCAATGTGCAATCCCAGTTAAAACAAAACCAAGCGGCATTGGTGCGTGGTTGAAGCCGAAATTGGCGCAACTAACTTCAGTAACTGCGGAAGATCGGCAACGGGCACAGGAATAAAATGGTAAAAAACATATATGAATAATTTGGAACAATAAAATAATCACCCAACTTTCACAATCGTGCGACCATATAACTGATGTTGTAATAATTTTTGTCCATAAACAGGCACATCAGCGAGCAAAATTTCTCGGGTAAATGTTTGCAGATAGTCATCTGCCACTAATTTTGCTAATTCTTGCCACACGGCTTTGCGTTGTTCCAATGGAAAATAGACGGAATCCACACCTTGCAAACGGATATGACGTAAAATAAATGGCATCACCGTTGTGTTGAGTTGGTAGCTTTGTGCTAAACCACAACAGACTACACAACCACCATATTGCACTTTACTCAATAAATTTGCCAAAATTTGCCCACCCACCGTGTCAATTACGCCAGCAAATTGCTGTTTCTCTAATGGTCGGCTTGGTTCATTAAAATGGTCTCGGTCATAAATTTTCTTTACGCCTAAATTTAATAAGGATTGGTAACGAGCTGTATTCCCTGAAATAGCAATCACCTGATAACCTAATTGACGCAATAAATAGGTCGTTATCGATCCCACACCACCACTTGCTCCCGTAACAACAATATCTCCATCATCAGGCATCACTCCAGAATGACGCAATTCATTGACACACAACATAGCTGTCAATCCTGCCGTACCTAATGCAATCGCTTTGTATTCCGTTAATGCACCCGACAATTTAATAAGATGCTCTGGCGCAACAAAAGCATACTCACTCATACCACCAAATTGCACTTCACCATAACCAAACCCTGTCATCAACACTAAATCGCCCACTTTAAAATCGGGGTCTTGACTCTGTGCAACACTACCCACTAAATCGATACCAGGAATAAATGGATAATTTTTGATGATTTTTCCTACCCCACAAACTGCCAAGGCATCTTTATAATTGAGAGAAGAATAATGCACTTTCACTTTAATCTTCCCTTCACGCTGTGCTTCTGGGATAAAATGTTCATCTATATTTTCTAATTGTGCGCTAAATGGTTCAGTGTCAGATTGACGAAGGACGAGTGCTTTCATTCAGATTTTCCTTGCTTTTGATATAAACGATAGGCGACTTGCTGGGTAAATTTTTCTTTCAATAATAGCCAATTTGCTGGAATCGCTAATGTGGTGAGATCTTTTTCACTCTCAATATAAATTAACGCATTTTCTGCTAACCAGTGTTCAGAATCTAATAAACACAAGGTTTGCGCCAATAAGTTTTGATGAAAAGGGGGATCAAGAAAGACGATATCAAACGGCTGTTCCACCGTTTGTTGCGTTAAATATTGCAATGTGTCAGTACAATGTACCTCCCCTTTTTCTGTTTTTAATTGTTGTAGATTTTGTTTTAACTGCTTTGCTATTACTGTGGACTTCTCTAGCATAACAACTTTTGCAGCGTGTCGAGAAAGGGCTTCAAAACCTAATGCCCCACTCCCCGCAAAACAATCTAAACATCTCGCCTCAACAATATCATTCATTAACCAATTAAATAAGGTTTCACGCACACGATCAGATGTCGGACGTAACCCTTGTGATAACAATACAGGTAACTTTCGACCTCGCCATAACCCAGCGATAATTCGCACTTCACCTTTACCTTGTGGAATTTTTGAGAGGTTTTTTGCCATAATTAGAAGAAATACTAAGCATAGATGAATTTAAATGATAAACTAGCGCGTATTTTAGTCTATCTTTAATAAATTTGAATAACCTTATTTTACGTTAATTTTTAGTGATTTAACTTGGTATTTTAATCTATGTCAGAAAATAAACAGAAAAAAGGATTTTGGGCTTCCTTATTTGGACGTAATAAACCAACAGAACAACCAACCGATAATTCACAGAAGATCACTTCATCTACACACACAGAAGCAGAAAAAATTGATGATACAGCAATCGCCACAGTAGAAATAGTGGCTGTTGACGCTACTCCAGAAAGACAAGAAGTATCTGAACAACCTGAAGAAATATTCACAACATCAGACATTGAAAATAGCCAAGAGCAGGTTGTAACACTAATACAAGAACAGCCTGAGCCTGAGCCTGAGCCTGAGCCTGAGCCTGAGCCTGAGCCTGAGCCTGAGCCTGAGCCTGAGCCTGAGCCTGAGCCTGAGCCTGAGCCTGAGCCTGAGCCTGAGCCTGAGCCTGAGCCTGAGCCTGAGCCTGAGCCTGAGCCTACTAAAATTGAAACACAAGAAAAACCAACCAAACAAGGCTTCTTTAGTCGTTTAGTGCAAGGTTTAGTCAAAACAAAACAGAACATTGGGGCAGGTTTTCTTAATTTCTTTACTGGCAAAAAAATTGATGATGATTTATTTGAAGAGTTGGAAGAACAATTATTAATTGCTGATGTAGGTGTTCCTACAACCAGTAAAATCATTAATAACTTAACCGAACATGCAACACGCAAACAGTTAAAAGATGCTGAATTACTTTACCAACAATTAAAAGTGGAATTAGGAGCAATTTTAAAACCTAATGAGCAACCATTAATCCTTACTGACAAAAAACCATTTGTGATTTTAATGGTTGGGGTAAATGGCGTGGGTAAAACGACCACCATTGGTAAATTAGCCAAACAATTCCAACAGCAAGGAAAATCTGTGATGTTGGCAGCAGGCGATACCTTCCGAGCAGCTGCTGTGGAGCAGTTACAAGTTTGGGGTGAACGTAATCATATTCCTGTTATTGCTCAAGCCACTGGTGCTGATTCTGCTTCAGTTCTCTATGATGCAATGCAATCTGCTACCGCAAAAGGCATTGATGTTCTGATTGCTGATACCGCTGGCCGATTACAAAATAAAAATAATCTTATGGACGAATTACGCAAAATTGTTCGTGTAATGAAGAAATATGATGAAACTGCACCACATGAAATTATGCTTACCCTTGATGCAGGAACAGGACAAAATGCAATTAGTCAGATGAAACTGTTTAACGAGGCGGTCGGAATTACAGGCATTACCTTAACAAAATTAGATGGTACAGCAAAAGGTGGTGTAATTTTTGCCTTAGCCGATCAATTCAAGGTCCCAATTCGTTATATTGGCGTAGGTGAAAAAATTGATGATTTACGTCCATTCAAGAGTGAAGAATTTATCGAAGCGCTGTTTGTATCAGATAAAGAGATATAAGGAAAAACTATGATTCGATTTTCCGATGTAAGTAAAGTGTATAGCGGTGGAACAAAACCCGCATTACAAGGATTAAATTTTCATTTACCTGCAGGTAGTATGACTTATATTACAGGGCATTCGGGCGCAGGTAAAAGTACTTTACTTAAATTGATTTTAGGTATTGAACGGGCTAATGGTGGCAATATTTGGTTCAACGGACATGATATTACTCGCCTTTCTGCTTCAGAAATGCCTTATCTACGCCGTCAAATTGGTATGGTCCATCAGGATTACCGTTTACTAACCAGTTATACTGTCCTAGATAATGTCGGTTTGCCACTGGTCATTAATGGTATGCACCCTTCCGAAGTTAAACGGCGAGCGTCGGCAGCACTCGATCGAGTAGGGTTATTTCATCGAGCAGATTATTATCCACAACAGCTTTCTGGTGGTGAACAACAACGTATTGATATTGCTCGAGCGATTGTTAATAAACCACAACTTTTATTAGCAGATGAGCCAACAGGTAATTTAGATAAAGAGTTATCATTAGATATTTTCCGACTTTTTGAGCAATTAAATCAAATGGGCGTAACAGTGATTATTGCCACGCACGACGTTAATATCATTTCGCAAACCCCAAAACCAACAATCGTACTTGAACAAGGACATTTGAAACAATTTTTTCGTTAATAGGATTATTATGAGTCAACGTCATGTGAATGCGCCACTTTGGCTACAACTTAAAATCGTTTTCCAAATGGTGATACGTGAATTATATAAAAGAAAATTAGGCACTTTACTCACGGTATTAGTCATTGCAGTCTCCTTAACCGTCCCTGTTACGACTTATTTGTTATGGAAAAATGTGCAATATGCAGTGGATAATTTTTATCCAGAATCTGAATTAGCTGTTTATCTAAATAAGAATCTTAGTGAACAAGATACCACAGGGGTTGTAGAAAAATTACGCACACAAGAGGGTGTTGCTTCACTAAATTATATTTCTCGCCAAAAAAGTCTTGAAGATTTTCGTCAATGGTCTGGATTTGGTGAGGAGTTAGCCCTATTGGACGATAATCCTCTTCCCGCAGTGGTGATGATTAAACCTACTAAAGAATATCAAAATACCAATGAGCTTTTATCATTACGCACAGCATTAAACAAAATTAAAGGTGTACAGGAAGTGCGTTTAGATGATGATTGGGTGGAGAAACTGGGCGCAGTATCTTACTTAATTGCACAAATTGCTATTATTTGCAGTATCTTAATGAGTCTTGCTGTCTTTTTAGTCATTGGTAATAGTGTGCGTTCTGATGTGTATAGCAGCCGTTCAAATATTGAAGTGATGAAATTACTTGGTGCAACGAATCACTTTATCTTACGTCCATTTCTTTGTACTGGCATTATTTACGGCATATTAGGCAGTGTTTTAGCAGCATTATTTAGTTTTCTCTTAATAAGCTACTTTTCAACCGCAGTAAGTTATGTTGCCAATATCTTTGCCTTTAAATTTGAATTACATGGTTTAGCAATTCCTGAGATTCTGTTTGTGATCATTATTTGTTCCGCTATTGGCTATGCCGCTGCATGGATTTCAGCAAACAAACACATTAATGATTTTGAAAAGAAATATTAATCCGAAAAGTCAAGTTCCACCGTATAGCGGAACTTGACTATCCTGTACGACAAGAGTAACATTCCGCCCGATATTTTTTCTATGAGGACAAACACTTTGGACAGCCACAGTCGATACTGGTTTTATATTTTCAACTAATCTTTTCGCCCTCATAGCCTATGCTTATCGGCGAAAAGTCGGTAAGTATCCTTACTTTCCACATTTAAACTAGAATCTTTTTATTTTGTTCATTGCGTTGTTCACCCACCCTAGGGAGTACGAACATGATCGGAGCTTTTGCTTTAGATGACGCACGCTTAGTGCGTATTGACGAAAATAGTGAAGCATTGAATGATGCAATTTGGATCGATCTCTTAGAACCGACTGTTGAAGAACGAGAAATGTTACAACAAGGATTAGGACAAAGTTTAGCTTCCTACCTTGAATTAGAAGACATCGAAGCGTCTGCACGTTTCTTTGAAGATGAAGATGGACTTCATTTACACTCTTTCTTCTATTGTGAAGATGAAGATGATTATGCCGATATTGCTACCGTTGCATTCACATTAAAAGATGGTCGTTTATTTTCATTACGAGATCGGGAATTGCCTGCATTCCGCCTATATCGAATGCGTTCTCGTACCCAAAAGTTATTAGAATGTAATGCTTATGAACTATTGCTTGATCTCTTTGAAACTAAAATTGAGCAGCTAGCAGACGTCATCGAAACGGTATATGCAGATTTAGAAAAATTAAGTCGAATTATCTTAGAAGGGAAACAAGGCGAAGCCTTTGATCAAGCATTAGCAACATTGACCGAGCAAGAAGATGTAAGTTCTAAAGTCCGTTTATGTTTGATGGATACCCAACGTGCATTAAGCTTTTTAGTGCGTAAAACACGTTTACCAACTAGCCAGTTAGAACAAGCAAGAGATGTATTACGTGATATTGAATCACTACAACCTCATAATGAATCACTGTTCCAAAAAGTGAACTTCTTAATGCAAGCAGCAATGGGTTTTATGAATATCGAACAGAACCGTATTATGAAGATTTTCTCGGTGGCTTCATTGATTTTCTTACCGCCAACATTGGTATCTTCAACCTACGGTATGAATTTCGCCAATATGCCTGAGTTAACGTGGAAATTTGGTTATCCATTGGCATTAGGCTTAATGGCGCTAGCCGCCCTATTCCCATTCCTTTACTTTAAACGAAAAGGCTGGCTGTAAAAAAGTTTATATAGATACAAAAATAGAAAGGCTGAAATCCAATAATGATATCAGCCTCTCATTAAATTAATGAACATTTAATTAAAATGTGAGAGAAGTACTTACTTTAATATTCCGTCCAACGCCAGAAACTTTTTCGCCTAAATATTGCTGATAATTTTTATTAAAAATATTATCTACTGCTAGATGTACTTTCAATGATTTAAAACGTTTCGGTTTCCACGTAATAAAGGCATTATGTAAAGTGTAACCTGCCGTTTTTGGTAGGCTCCAATAAAAGGCATTTGGATCATGATCACTTGGCGCTCTATCTTGTCGTCTCACCATATCAGCTCGCCAACCTAATGATACATCAATAGATGGTATATTAAATCCTAAAGAAAAACTTGCTGTTCTAGGCGGAATTTCGGCAATCCATGTTTGTTGTGGAAAATGAGGATCTCTTGGCGAGGCATCTCTTTTCCCTTTCATTTGTGAATAACTAAAACTACTAAAAATATAATCTGAATTATAATAAGCTTCTAATTCAAAGCCTTGGATACGATATCCAGGCAAGTTACGATAATTAGCTATCGGTTTACTCTCTTTATCAACCACACCTCGCGTTTTAAATATTTCATTCTTTCCACGATGATAAAAAACTAATGTACGTAACTGAAAATTATCATTAGCCAGTAATAAGTTATCTACATTAAAGAATGTTCCAAAACGAACAGCCGTTATTTTTTCTTTCTTTAAATGACGGCTTGATCCTGAAATATTCGCTGATGGAAATTGCACTTCGTATTGTTCATCAATCACTGGGGCTCGCCAACTTTTACTGACATCACTAAAGAAACTTAACTGTTTATTTATATTCCACTGCAAGCCAAAAAATGGAGACCACCCAGCATAAGATTTAGATCGATAATCATGTCCCGCTCTCGGTGTATTATAAATATTCGCTAAATTTTCCTGCCCAACATTTTTAATATGATCATAACGTAAACCAGGTTTAATCACCCACGAGTCCCATTCAATTTGATCTTCGATAAAAAAACTTTTTGTATATTGATTCCCTGACGGCATATACGCAGGGGAATACCAACCATAATTATATTGAGCATTTTTTACTTTTGATAAATCAAGCATTATCACATCACGTTGATTATGGTGCCATTGAATACCAAAAGTAAGATTATGTTTAAGCGCTTTTGTATTGAAAAAAGAGATATTACTTAGCTCAAAATTCCAATCTTTGTATTCTGTTTTACTCTTATTTCCCATAGAAGCTGATAAAAATTTTGACGCATCTTTATGACGCTCATCTTCCTGTATTGTTCTAGCAAGCCCTAATTTAGTTTCAACATTAATTAATGGGTTACCCGAAATATACGAATGCTCTAATACATAATTTTGATCTCTTAATTTGCGATAAACAAGCTTTCGTTTCCACGCAATATCCAAACCATATTTTCTTATATCACCAATCGTTGGTGCTGGTAAATCTGCACTACGTTTAGCGGCAAAAGGTGTCCAACCTTCATCTTTAAAATCTACCATAGAAAAAGTAAATCGTTGTTTATCTGTTGGAAACCAATTCACTTTAAAAAGATAACTTTTATTATCATTTTCTGAAAACAAAAATTCTGTACCATCTGGGCGAACAATATTTCGTCCATTTCTGATAGCAGTATAAAACAATCCATCTAGATCTTTATTTTCATTTCGCGCGAAAATGGCTGCACTATAAATATTTTGCTTATCATTGGAGTGGTAACTATATTTTAGTAACCCTCCTATTTGTTGATTTTCAGTTAAAAAATCACTCGCTTCTTTCGTTGTGAAATGAACAGTTCCGCCAAAGCCACCATTTCCATATTTCGCTGAGAAATTTCCTTTATCAACCTCAACCCGCTTTAAAATGTCAGGTTCAATAAAAACTGATCCTTGTTGATAACGTTCAAAGCTCTTTTGGTTACCGTCTAACAATACTCTCACATCTTCACTATCTTGCATTCCCCAAATATTAATACTTTGTCCACCTGGATTTGGGGAGCCAGCCATGCTTACACCTGGGAGAGTATTAATTAAATTACCTATATTATCGGCTTGTTGTTGAGTAATATTTTCACTATTGAGAAAAACCCTCCCACCAAGCACCGCTTTATCATCTTGATTAACAATAATTTCAGGTAATGCTTCATATTGTATAGATAACACTGTAGTTGGAGTAAGGAGCGGGAGGTAAAGTGCTAACATAGCAAGATATTTCTGATAAAAAGTTTTTTTCAACATATTATTTAAATTCCTTTGACATACCACTCAATAAATAATAATAATTCTTATTTGCGTGAGCAAGAGATTTATGAATAACAGCTGTTTTTTAGTAGCGAAACGTTTTCAGATTTAGATCTACATCACAGAATTAAAAAAATCATTTTGACTTTTTATCTGTAATAAAATTTAATTGATTATATGCAATTAAAATCAAAAAATTTTTAGTTTAAATGAAAAAGGCGCTCGCAAAAAAAAGCATTCTCAATTCACCTTTAACTAAAATAGATAGATTGATTCTACAAAGATATGAACCAGTCTTAGATATGCTAAGTAACCTATTGGGTGCAGAATGTGAAGCTGTTTTACACTCATTAGAAGATCTAGAACATTCCGTGATTAAAATAACAAATGCACATTTAACTGGGCGAAAAGCGGGAGCACCAATAACCAATACAGCGTTGAGAATGTTAAAACAAATTGAAAGTGGGCAGACAATGGTTTCTTCTGCTTATTTCACACACTCAAAAACAGGGAAAAGAATGCGATCTATCACTCAGGCTATCTACGGTGAAAATCAGCGTATTATTGGCTTATTATGTGTCAATCTTAACCTAGATATTCCTTTAGCAGACTTTTTCCAATTTTTATTTAACGATACAACAAATTCAAAGCAGGAAAGTCAGCAAACAGAACATTTTGCCGAAAATGCCGAAGATTTATTACAGCAAATTACACAACAAGTTATTACTGAAGTTAATTTAGACCCAACTATTTCAATAGCGAATAGAAATAAACAAATTATTTTTTTACTTAATCAGAAAGGCGTTTTTGAGCTCAAGGGGGCGATTAAGCAGGTTGCTGAATTACTTAACCTCTCCATTCATACTGTCTATATGCACTTACGGAAACACCAAAAATAAAGGAGATAATTATGCGTTTTGGACTTGAAACAGAATCTTGTCATTTATTGTTCCAACATCACAAAATGGATGTTTTTTCTTTTATTCGTAAAACGTGGGAACTTGGTTTAGAGGGTGTTCAATTAAATATTATTCCAGATCTTAATCTACACCCAGAATTAGGTGTCCTTGCCAGTGCAGATAATCAATATTTACATCGTATTCGCGAAGAAATTGAGCGTTATAACCTATATTGTGAAGTCGATACTCGCTTTTGTGAAAAACAATTTCTTGCTCCCGCACTCCGTATCGCCAATGAATTAGGTGCCGATATTGTCAGAACGTATGTCAGTAACGGACAATTTAATCCTCAACGAATGGCACTTGCTCCTGATAATTTAAAAGAGATCGTGCCTTTACTCAAAAAATATCGGATCAAACTTGCTCTAGAAAATCATGAACATGAAACATCAACAGAAATTATCAATATTATCAAGCAAGTGAATAGTATTTGGGTTGGTGCTTTATGTGATATTGGGAACGCTATGATGGCATGGGAAGATCCAGTTGAAGCAGTAGAAGCGCTTGCGCCTTATACTTATTCAACACATTTTAAAGATCATATTATTACATTACATAACGATGAACCTGTGGTTTGCGGGGTTCCAATCGGTCAAGGCAGCATTGATGTAGAACGTTGTTATCAAATTTTATTAGAGAAATCACCTATAACAAGAATCAATATAGAGAATTGCTACCCTTATTGCGCTCGTTTCGCAAGACCAAAAGGAACTGGTGGCGTGAATGAATTTACTGGGGCATTTGCCATCAAACCACCTATTTTTGCAGAAGATCTCGTAAAACCATTAGATTATTACTATCCACATAAAATTTCAGAACACGCATTAACAGAATTGACAAAAGCACAGTTGAAAGCCCTAGAAATTTCTCGTGATAAATTATGGGAGTTCAATAAAAAATATGGTCAATAAAGCCTTATTTCAAAGTAAAGGTAAATGATTTGATGCTAAGAAGCATCATAGTGATTAAACACATTCTCACGATAGGGAGTAATATATTATGCGAACAGGACTTTTTTCCAACAAATGGGTTCAGCTCGGTTTTTTAGTATTAGGTGGAGGAACAGTTTATAAACTCTCTAGTATTAAAGATGTTTTCTATGTCCCAATGCAACAAGATTGGGGACTCACCAATACACAAATTGGTCTTGGGTTTACCGTTTATGCCATTGTACAAACCATTGGCTATTTTTTCTCAATGTACCTAGCAGACCGCTATTCTAAAAAATATTTACTCCCAGCTGGGTTATTAGGCGTTGCCCTTTGTGGTGTTTACCTAGCAACATTACCTCCTTTTTGGGGCTATTTAATTGCTTTTGGTGCCTTAGCGTTCTTTGGTGAAGTCGTTTACTGGCCTGTTTTATTAAAAGCAGTAAGATTACTTGGTACAAAAGAAGAACAAGGGCGTTTATTTGGTTTCCTTGAAACAGGACGTGGTGTAATTGATGTGATTGTTGCCTCAGGTGCATTATGGATCTTCGTGCTTTTTGGTGAGGGTAAAACAGGTATGCAAGCTGGGTTACTTTATTACACGATTGTAACGGGACTTGTTGGTGTTATTACCTATTTTCTTGTTGATAATGACGATAAAGTTGTTACTAACAAAGATCAATCTGCTAACCAGAAAGTATTTGAAGGGATTTTATATGTTATTAAAGACGCAAATACTTGGTTAGCAGCGTTTGTCATTTTCTTTGTGTACTCAACCTATACTGGATTAACTTACTTTATTCCATTCCTTAAAGATATTTATGGTTTGCCTGTCGCATTAGTAGGCGCATACGGCATTATCAATCAATATGGGTTAAAAATGGTTGGCGGGCCTATTGGAGGTTTCCTTTCTGATAAAGTATTCAAATCTCCATTGAAATATCTACAGGTCGCCTTTGTTATTTCCGTTATTAGTATGTTGCTCTTTATCCAATTACCACATGAATCCATGAATGTTTATCTTGGTATGACGGCTACATTAGGATTTGGCGCCATTATTTTTACCCAGCGTGCAGTATTCTTTGCACCAATGGAAGAAGTGGGCGTACCACGTGAATATGCTGGCTCTTCAATGGCATTAGGTTGCTTGATTGGTTATATGCCATCAATGTTTGGTTATGCTATCTATGGTTATATGTTAGATACCTATCCAGGTATCGCTGGTTATAACAAAGTGTTCTATATTATGGCAGCATTTGGTCTATTAGGACTTATCTGTGCAACAATGCTACTACGTCGTATTAATAAAAAATAATCGTCCTATTACCCAATAAAAATGCGGCACTTGCCGCATTTTTTAATTAAATTACTTCCTTGCCAACATTGGCTTCAAGAATCGAGCCGTATGCGACCCTTCAATTTCTACAACTTGTTCAGGCGTACCCGTTGCGATAATTTGTCCTCCACCACTGCCCCCTTCTGGGCCTAGATCGACAATCCAGTCAGCTGTTTTGATAACATCAAGATTATGTTCAATCACAACAATCGTATTCCCTTGATCACGCAAACGATGTAAAACGTCAAGTAACTGTTTAATATCCGCAAAATGTAATCCTGTGGTTGGCTCATCAAGGATATATAACGTCTTACCCGTATCCCGTTTTGAAAGCTCTGCTGCTAATTTAACACGCTGCGCTTCACCACCTGACAAAGTTGTAGAGGCTTGTCCTAAGCGAATATAAGATAATCCAACATCAATTAATGTTTGCAATTTACGTGCTATCATCGGAATCGCATCAAAAAACGCTCTCGCATCTTCCACTGTCATTTCCAACACTTGATGAATCGTTTTTCCTTTATAACGGATTTCCAATGTTTCACGGTTATAGCGTTTACCTTTACAGTGATCACAAGGTACATAAATATCTGGTAAGAAGTGCATTTCAACCTTAATTACCCCATCACCCTGACACGCTTCACAACGTCCACCACGCACATTAAAACTAAATCTACCTGGGTTATACCCTCTTGCTCGAGCTTCTGGTACACCTGCAAACAACTCACGAATTGGCGTAAATACGCCAGTATAGGTTGCTGGGTTAGAACGAGGCGTTCTCCCGATAGGGCTTTGGTCAATAGCAATCACTTTATCGAAAAACGCTAATCCTTCAATGCGTTCAAATGGCGCGTGTTGTTGATTTTCCGCACGATTCAACGCATTTTGCGCAATCGGGAATAATGTATCATTAATTAAGGTAGATTTTCCTGAACCTGATACTCCCGTAATACAAGTGAATAAGCCAACAGGAATCTCTAAGTTGACCGATTGCAAGTTATTACCTGTTGCCCCAAATAACTGCAACATTCGTTGTGGATCCATTGCCGTACGCTTAACAGGAATCTCAATTTTTTCTTTACCAGACAAGAAACGACCTGTTAAAGAATTAGAATCTTGCATAATTTGTTGTGCTGTACCTTGTGCAACCACTGAACCACCATGCACGCCAGCCCCAGGTCCAATATCAATAATATGATCAGCAGTTAAAATAGCATCTTCGTCATGTTCCACAACAATCACGGTATTGCCTAAATTCCGCAAATGTAACAAGGTATTTAATAAACGCTCATTATCTCGTTGATGTAAGCCAATAGAGGGTTCATCTAGCACATACATCACCCCCACTAACCCAGCACCAATTTGGCTAGCTAAACGAATCCGCTGGGCTTCACCACCTGATAACGTTTCCGCAGAACGAGAAAGTGAAAGATATTCCAAACCAACATTCACTAGAAATTGCAAACGTTCTTTAATTTCTTTCAAGATTTTTTCAGCAATTTTGGCTTTTTGCCCCTCGAAATGTAATTGCTCAAAGTAACGTAACGCTTCACCAATACTCATTTCTGAAATTTGTGGTAAAGTCGTTTCACCAATGAAGACATGACGAGCTTCTTCTTTTAAGCGTGAACCATGACAGTCTTGGCATGGGCGATCACTAATATATTTTGCTAACTCATCTCTTACCGACATCGATTCTGTTTCTTTATAACGCCGAGCCATATTATTCAATACGCCTTCAAATATATGACGGCGCACCACCACATCGCCACGGTCATTTACATATTGAAACTCAATTTCCTCTCGTCCCGAACCGTTTAATACTAATTCTTGAATCTTACGTGGTAATTCCTCAAATGGACTCTCAATATCAAAATGATAATGACGAGCTAATGAAGTCAGCATTTGATAATAATAAAAATTACGGCGATCCCAACCACGAATTGCCCCACCAGCTAAAGATAAACTTGGATTTTGTACCACCCGCTTTTCATCAAAATATTGCTGAATTCCTAATCCATCACACGTTGGACACGCACCCGCTGGATTATTGAACGAGAACATTCTTGGCTCAAGTTCAGAGACAGAGTAGCCACAATGTGGACAAGCAAAATTTGCCGAAAAGACTAACTCCTCTACATTGCTGTCTTCCATATTTGCAACCACGACAATACCACCAGATAACTCTAATGCGGTTTCTAACGATTCTGCTAAACGTGGTGCTAAATCGGCTCGAACCTTGAAACGATCCACAACAACTTCAATGGTATGTTTTTTCTGTAACTCTAATTTCGGCGGATCAGATAAATCACAAATCTCGCCGTCAATTCTGGCACGGATATAGCCTTGTGCGGCAATACTATCTAACAATTTGGTATGCTCACCCTTACGCCCTTTTACAACTGGTGCAAGTAGCATCATACGATTACCTTCTGGCAATGCCAACACCTGATCAACAATTTGACTAATGGTTTGTGCGGTTAATGGTGTACCATGTGTTGGACAGCGAGGCTCCCCAACACGAGCAAATAACAAACGAAGATAATCATAGATTTCCGTAATTGTCCCAACCGTTGAACGTGGATTGTGTGAAGTTGATTTCTGTTCAATCGAGATTGCTGGCGACAAACCTTCAATATGATCAACATCAGGTTTTTCCATCAAAGAGAGAAACTGACGAGCATAAGCAGAGAGCGACTCTACATAACGGCGTTGCCCTTCTGCATATAAAGTATCAAAGGCTAATGACGATTTACCAGAACCAGATAAACCAGTAATCACCACTAATTTATTACGAGGAATAGTCAGATTAATATTTTTTAGATTATGGGTTCTTGCGCCCCTAATTTCGATATTGTCCATATACTGCGATAAAAAATTTGAAAAACCCAATGATTATCGCAAAATCAAAAAAACTGTGCAAATATCCAGTATCTTTTATTTTTTTCACTAGGGATTTACGGTAAGATAACGCACATTTTAAGTTTTTAACCAAAAGAAAAGAGGTAAAATTTATGGCAGGCGTAAATAAAGTCATTATTGTTGGTAATTTAGGTAACGAACCTGAATTAAGAACATTTGCGAACGGCGATGCTGTTGCCAATATTAGTGTTGCGACCAGTGATCGCTGGCAAGATAAACAATCTGGAGAGTGGCGTGAAATTACTGAATGGCATCGTATTGTTTTATTCCGCCGTTTAGCAGAAGTCGCAGGTCAATATTTACACAAAGGTTCAAAAGTTTATATTGAAGGCAAAATCCGTACCCGTAAATGGCAAGATCAAAATGGACAAGATCGTTACTCCACTGAAATTCATGCAGATACACTGCAAATGCTAGATAGCCGTAATGATAGAATGGGTGCTGATATGGGACAACAAAATCAATTTGCACCAGCAAATAATTTCCAACAAGCACCGCAATTTAATGCTCAACCTGCTGCAAAAACAGCACCTCAACCAACCGCTCCAGCAGCAAATCCAGATATCGCATTTGATGATGATATGCCGTTTTAACACTGATACAGTAGCATAAATACTAAATTTCAAGAAAGTGGCTTAAACAAATACGAATGTTTAAGCCATTTTTTTATCTATCAGATATGTTTGTTACCTCTGAAAGTTTGATTTTGGATTGAACAAAAAAATACGGTGCCAAAACACCGCATTTTTTGTCTGACTGAATAATTTATTTGCTTTCAGGTTGTTCAGGTTTCGCATTACTAAATGTTGGTGGAAGACCTGTCATATCTGGAAGTTGGTGTGCAATACCTTTATGACAATCGATACAAGTTTTGTTCTCTTTGATTGCCAATTCGTGCATTTTTGCAGCCACCGTTTTTTGTTGAGAGAAATCCATTCGATCTACATTATGACAATTACGACACTCTTGTGAATTATTGGCTTTCATACGTTCCCATTCACGTTCTGCCATATGTAAACGACGCGCATTAAATTTCTCTAACGTATCGGTATAACCCATATAGTAAGCATATACTTCCCGAGCTGCTTTAATTTTACGTACCATTTTCGGGATAAATTCGTGTGGTACATGGCAATCAGGACAACTTGCACTCACACCACTACGGTTTTGGTAGTGGGCTGTATGCAAATATTCAGGATAAACATCATTACTATGGCAACTTGCACAGAACTCTTCTGTATTTGTTTGTTCTAAGCTATAGTTAAATCCTACCCATGACACAATCCCCGCAATAAATGCCACAACAATTAACGTACCAACTGCAATTTTACTTGGGCTTCTAAACCAAATCCAAAAACGTTTAATTAAGCCAAATAAACTTAATTTTTTTTGCTTTTCTGTGGTCATTATGCTTCTCCTTTAATTTATTGACCATAACCTGGTAATGGTTTGAATTCATTTGGTACAATCGCTTTTGCATCTGTCTGTGGCACATGGCACTGCAAACAGAAATAACGGCGAGGAGAAGCATTAGCGCTAATCTTACCATCACGATCCATAAAGTGGGTTGGACTAATACGAGTTGCACCTGTTACACGTGAATTTTCTGCACTATGGCAATTCAAACATTGGTTAACATTCTTTGTTACTTGCATACCTGTTACACTATGTGGAATCAATGGTGGTTGATTCACATAATTTAATGCTTGTTGACCACCTTCTTTTGGCACATTAAATGCACTAGGTGCTATATTTTCCGCAGCGTGTTCTAGTTTTACACCCTCTTTTGCTAAGCTTTCATTATTTGGATTTGCCTCTGTTGCAGCCATTACAGAAGCCGCCATCATACTAGCAAATAGCGCGGTTGCTACCGTCCAAACAGTTCTATTTTTTGTCATCTTTCTCACTCCCCAGAATGATCAAATCTTGTTGAAAATTTAAATACTTTTTCAGCACAGACATCTATACAACGCCCACAGCTGATACAATCTTTTGATAATACGAGCAGGCCCTCGTCTTTCTTACCATGTAAAGGGGCACGTAATACTTGCGCTTCTGGGCAAACGTTATAACAATCCATACAATTATCACAACGTGTTCGATCAATTACCTTGATACGAAAAATCCCCTTGGCACCAATAACTCCGTGAGTTGCCCCGATAGGACAAAGATGCCCACACCAGCCATGCTCAACAATAAACAGATCAAATAAAAAAATTGCTAAAATTAACCAAAGTCCTGCCCCAAAACCAAAGATCAATTCTCGACCTAAGGTAGCAACAGGATTAACCCATTCCCATAATAACGTTCCACTTGCAGCACTGCCGATTAAAATAACAAGCAATAACCAATAGCGTAGTGAACGAGGAAGTTTTGCCGTTTGGCGTAAACCGAGTTTACGACGCAGCCATGCCGCACTGTCAGTTACCACATTTAACGGGCAACACCACCCGCAAAACACCTTACTGCCAACCAAAGCATAAAACGCAATAATAATGCCCGCACCTAATAAGGTCATAACACTTGGAAGATGCCCAGTAACCAAACTTTCGGCGGTAATTAATGGATCACTTAACGGTATGGTGTCTAGGAATAAACTGCCACTATAATTGCCTCGTAAAATCCAAACGCCAAATAATGGTCCAGAAAGAAACATCGCTAACACAGCTAGTTGTGATAAACGTCGCCAAAATAAAAAGCGATTCGCAGACCACCAACCTAATTTTTCTCTCGCTTCACGCCCTGCAACTTTAGGTGCATTCGCCATTATTTCACCTCCGGCATACGTACAGGTAAACTAATGGTTTCTTCTGACAGTAGCGATTTTCCTGCTTTCGCTTTTTCCTGCCAGCCAAAACGGTAATGTTTACCTAACATACCTTTTGCTAATTCAAGCGGTAGTACTTTAATTGCAGCCTCTTCCAATACACACGCTTCTTCACACTTACCACACCCAGTGCAAGCCTCAGAATGTACTGTTGGAATCATTAAAGCGTGTTTACCTGTGCGCTCATTACGCTGAACCTCCAGTGTAATCGCCTTATCGATCAATGGACAAACTCGATAACAAACATCACAACGTAAACCTTGCCAGTTCAAACAGGTTTCATGATCCAATAATACGGCTAACCCCATACGTGCCTGATTAATATCGTTTGCATTTGCATCTAATGCCCCACTTGGACAGGCTTTTGCACAAGGAATGTCTTCACACATCTCACAAGGCTTTTTGCGTGCCACAAAATAAGGCGTTCCTGCTTGCAACGGTGATACCCACGAAGCCAGATACAACATATCGTAAGGGCAAGCTTGTACACATTGCCCACAACGAATACACGCATCAGCAAATGCTTGTTCGTTCTCCAGTGCAAAGGGTGGACGTAATGCCACACCATCACGTGCTAAGCTTTGCTTTTGTGGCAAACTGAGCAAAATACCCAACCCAGCCAAGCCCCCAGCGGTACGAGTAGCATCTTTTAAGAAACGACGACGCTCAGGCGTAAATCCTGATTCACGCACTGGGTTGTCATTTCGTATATTGCGTTCCATCTTACTTGTATTCTGTATTGGTACGTTTATGAGAACCTGTGCTTGAGTATGATTCTCTCAAGCACAGTTACCCTTGCTTAAATTTTGCTTACCTTAACGGCACATTTCTTAAAGTCTGTTTCTTTAGAAATTGGATCCGTTGCATCTAGTGTTAACATATTGGCTAACTGCCCTGCATCAAAGAAAGTGGTAAATACCAAACCTCTAGGTGGTTTGTTACGCCCACGAGTATCAATAACAGTCTCCATTTGTCCACGACGAGAAACGATCATTGCTTTATCGCCATGGCGTAAGCCACGATCTTTCGCATCTAATGGGTGCATCCACAACACATTATTCGGGAAGGAACGGTGTAATTCAGGTACACGACGTGTCATAGTACCAGTATGCCAATGTTCAAGTACACGACCTGTTGATAACCATAAATCAAACTCTTGATCTGGTGCTTCTGCAGGTGGCTCATATGGTGCTGCTAAAATTACTGCTCGTTTAGTCGCTTGACCATAGAAACTCACTTCTTCCCCTGCTTTCACATATGGATCATAACCCTCACGATAACGCCATAAGGTTTCTTTACCATCTACTACTGGCCAACGTAAACCACGTGCTTTATGGTACGTATCAAAATCCGCTAAATCATGCCCATGCCCACGTCCAAACGTTGCATATTCTTCAAATAGCCCTTTGTGAATGTAATAGCCAAAATATTCTGATTCATCATTTGGGTGATCCCCAATATCACTTAATGGATATTTATTCACTTGACCATTGGTGAATAATACTTCGTATAAGGTTTTGCCTTTATATTCTGGGTTTTTATCTAGAATATCGGCTGGCCACACTTCATCAGTTTTGAAGTATTTAGAGAATTCAACTAATTGCCATAAGTCAGATTTTGCTTCGCCTGGTGCTTTCACCATTTGATGCCAGAATTGGGTACGACGTTCTGCATTACCATAAGCACCCTCTTTTTCCACCCACATTGCAGTCGGTAGCATTAAATCAGCAGATACCGCACTTAATGTCGGATAGGGATCAGAAACAATAATGAAGTTTTCAGGATCACGCCAACCTGGTAAACGTTCTTGGTTAATATTTGGACCTGCTTGCATATTGTTATTACACATTACCCATAACACATTGAGCTTACGATCTTTTAATGCACGGTCTTGGGCAATCGCGTGTAAACCAATTTTATCTGAAATAATACCTGCTGGAATTTTCCAGATTTTTTCTGCTGTTTCACGGTGTTTTGGATTGGTTACCACTAAATCAGCTGGTAAACGGTGTGCAAATGTACCTACTTCGCGCGCGGTACCACAAGCAGATGGTTGACCTGTTAACGAGAATGGACCACAACCAGGTTGTGAAATCTTACCTGTTAATAAGTGAACGTTATACATTAATTGGTTCACCCACACGCCACGAGTATGTTGGTTAAAGCCCATAGTCCAGAATGACACAACTTTCTTATTTGGATCCGCGTAAATCTTCGCTAATTCTTCTAATAAGTTTTTATCGACACCACTAATTTCGTGCGCTTTATCTAAAGTATATTCCGCAACTAAGGCTTTATATTCTTCAAAGGTGCAATCGGTCATCTTACCGCTACCCGCATTCTTCGCGACCTTTTCAAGCTCATGCGTCGGGCGTAAACCATAACCAATATCGGTATCCGCTTTTTTAAATACAGTATGTTTATTAACGAAATCTTGGTTAACGGCATTATTTTGAATAATGTAATTAGCAATATAATTCAAAATTGCTAAATCAGATTGCGGCTTGAAAATTAAACCATAGTCTGCCAACTCAAAACTACGATGTTCAAACGTAGAAAGTACGGCAATCTTACAGTCTGGGTGAGATAAACGACGATCAGAAATACGCGACCATAAAATTGGGTGCATTTCTGCCATATTTGAACCCCAAAGTACCATTACATCAGCATGTTCAATATCGTTATAACACCCCATTGGCTCGTCCATACCAAAAGTACGTGCAAAAGCAACTGCAGCAGATGCCATGCAATGGCGAGCATTTGGATCCACGTTATTCGAGCGCAATCCTGCTTTGAATAATTTATTCAACGCATAACCTTCCCAAATGGTCGATTGCCCAGATGTAAAACACCCTACGGCATTTTTACCATTCTTCGCCATAGCCGCTTTAAATTTCTCTGCCATCGTACTGAACGCCACTTCCCAACTCACTGGTTGAAAATCACCGTTTTTGTCGTACTTACCATCTTTCATACGTAACATGGGCTGAGTCAAACGATCCTTACCATACATAATTTTCGGCAAGAAATACCCTTTGATACAGTTTAACCCACGATTTACCTCTGCATCAGGATCACCTTGGGAAGCAACAACTCGCCCATTTTGTGTACCGACCAATACCCCACAGCCCGTCCCACAGAATCGACAAACGCCCTTTTCCCATTTAATGGAAGTGTCTGCTGCTTCAACATTTTTGATTGGAATTGTCATTCCGATAGCAGCCGCTGCCGCAGTCGCTGCATTGGCTTTCATAAAATCACGTCGACTTAAATTCATCTTTAATCTCCCCACAAAAAATCAATCTGTTAAGTCTTGCTGGTGATATACCAACGATACATTGATAACACCATCAATATTGCGCGCATTTTCCATATTTTCTAACAAAATCCGCTGGTTATGAGACTGCATAACCACAACTAACTTTCCTAACACTGGATCAGAACCATGTATTTCTGTATGCGGAACGTCCAATAGTTTCTCTGAAATTTTCGTTAATTTTTCTGGTCGTCCTTGTATAACCACACCGCAAACATGCCATTCTTCGGCATTTTCCATTGTAATTTGATCTATATTCATACCGTTTGAGTATTTACCATTGAAATTGCTTGTACTGGGCACGCAGCAACACATGCGCCACAACCATTACACTCATCAAGATTCAGTTGTGGTTGAGCAACTTGCCCTAGCATAGGTTTAAAAGAGATCGCTCGCCATTGACAGCTATCCTGACAACTCCGACACTCAACTTGTCGCTGCGTTAAGCAAGCATTATTTATCACAATTTTATGCTGCCACGCCGCTGTTGTTATCGGTCTAAATATTGGTTGTGAGCATATCTCGGCACATTTTCCACAAAACGTACATTCTGCGTTTGCAAAACATACTTCTGGATAACCTTCTCGACCTTTGATCAATACTTGTGTTTCACATTGCTGAATACAATCGTTACATTGTGTACATTTTTCCCAAAAAACATCAGCTTCTGCCCAAGGAGGTAAAATCACTTGCAAAGCATCGATCGTTGCTGCTTCACGGAATTTTCCTGAAAGAAATTTTCGACGGGATAAATCAAGATTTTGCATACTTCGTGCAAGTATTGGTTAAAGATTACTTATTCGCCAAGTATTCTAAAGTAACCACTTGTTAAGTCAGTACCTGTTATGAGGTATATTCCTTTCTTTAATCAAGTTTCTTGAGATAAATCAATTTCTGCTGCTTTGCCAATATTCTATACTCGGCAATCATTTTTCTTATAAAAACAGCAGCACAGCCTGCATTAAGAAAACCTCGCTAAATGAGAACGCCCTATTCCTTATTCATAAAAGGATCAGATAATAAAATTCTTACTTCTGTTCCACCTGTTGGACGTAATTGAATCTGTAATGTTGCATTTAATTGCGCTGTCCGTTCCTGCATAATATTCAAACCATAATGCCCTTCTGGCTCCTCTAATGACGGAATTCCCACGCCATTATCGGCAATAATAATTTCATTTTCACCATCTTGGTTAGTATGAGCAATCACTTCAATTAATGTCGCTTGTGAATGTTTAATTGCATTCAACAAGGCTTCCCGAATCACTTGCAACGCATGCACTAATTGTTGAGCTGTGAAGATTTGCGATGGTAATGAGCATTCTAAAGTAATTTGCGCATCGGTTTGATTCTGTAATGATTCAATTACCTGTTCTAACGCCACTTTCAGATTAGCCTCTTGAATGGTCAAGCGGAATGTGGAAAGCAACTCTCGCAACTGAACATAACCATCATTTAAGGCTTGTTCAAAATCCGCAATAATTTTAAAACTTTTCTCTTGCGCCGTTGGTTCATCATTTTTTAACGTATGTTTTAACAGGGTTAGTTGAATTTGTAAGAATGCTAATACCTGTGCCAATGAGTCATGCAATTCTCGTGCAATAATAGAACGCTCTTCCATTAAGACTAATTGCTGTTGTTGTCGTTGCATTTGGATAAAATAAATTGCTCGTCCAAACATTTGCGCTAAACTTTGCATTAAACGTAAATCAGGACATGGCAATCCTGCTTGCCAACGCAAACAAGATAACTCTTGCCCATGAACACTAATTTTTTGCTGTTGCCAAGGGTAATGTTCTTCCTTATTCCCCGCCGAAAGATTAAGGTGTTCTGCACCATATACGATTAATTCGATATAACGCAAATGTTCACTCACTTGAATATCTGCTAACACTTCAACTAATTTGTTGTAATCTAAATCTGTATGAGTGATTTTTTGCGAAGTATGGAACAACATCGATAAGGTGCGGTTTAATTGGCTTAATTTTTGTGTTTTTTCTCGCACCTTATCTTCAAGAAACCAATAAAGTTTTTGTAACTCATTTGACATCGTGGTAAAGGTTTCCGATAAAGTCCCTAATTCATTTGGTTTATTTGTATCAAGTTGAATGTGTTTGAAATGTCCTGTTTGTACTTGGGTACTGGCTTTCACTAATTTAGCCACTGGATTCATTACTTCTCGTTTCATAAACCAGATAAGATAAGAACCAATGCCTAAAATAGTAATAATTGAGAAAATACTCATTAGAATCGCAAGAATAATCTTCCGTTCTGAAAAATGTTGTAACACCACCACAAATTGATCGACTTTTTGTACATATTTATCTACTTGCTGTTGATATTTCTCAACTTGATTCTGATGAACAAACTCTTCCATTGTTTGCCAATGTGCTAATACATCTTGATAAGCTGTTTTCACACTTATGGAAACAAAAAAACTAGTTTGAATACGCTCTAAAATCTCTGAATCCAATGTTTGATTATAGGTTGCAATATTCTGTTGTAATGTGCTGGGATCATGTTCCATTTGGTAAATTAAACGATAAGCTTGCATTCGTAATGACCCCGCTAAATTGATCGCTTCTGCATCATTCTGGCTACTGAGTAAAATAGAAAAGACTAAAGTAATACAACCACTCGCCAAAAAGATAATACCAATCAAATATTTAGCAACTCGAGTTAATACAGAATATTTTTTCATAATGTTTCTTTCTCTTCGGATAGGAATAGCTGCCATTGTATTAATAAACATTAATTCCTCGCAATGCCAGATTATACAATCGAAAAAAAATCCCCACTTTATGCGGGGATTAATAGCGTAAATGATCTATATTAATACGTTTTATTCACCGTAATACGCTTTGGTTAAGATTTCCATCATATCTTCAACCATCGGTAAACGAGGGTTTGCTGGTGAACATTGATCTTCAAAGGCAAGTAATGCTAAATCACGGCGAGCTTCCATAAATTCTTGCTCATTGATACCTTGCTCTTTGAAAGACATTTTAATACCAATACGTTGTCCCAATTCTTTACATGCTTGTGCATAAGCTTGTACCGCTTCTTCTGGGGTTGAGCATGGTAACCCAAGCATTCTAGCAATTTCTTGATATTTAACATCTGCTTTATAGTAATTGTATTTCGGCCAAGTCGCTGTTTTGGTTGGGCGAGTACCGTTATAACGAATCACATATGGCATTAAAATCGCATTGGTTCTACCGTGTGGTGTATGGAAACGACCGCCAACTTTATGGGCTAATGAGTGCGTCATACCTAAGAACGCATTTGCAAATGCCATACCTGCAATCGTTGACGCATTATGCATTCTCTCTCTTGCTTCTGGATCGCTTGCTCCATTTTTCACCGAACGTTCTAAGAATTCAAATACCAATTTAATCGCTTGTAAGGCTAAACCATCAGTAAAGTCATTGGCTAAGGTTGAAACATAGGCTTCGGTTGCATGAACCAATACATCATAGCCAGAATCTGCCGCTACATGAGCAGGTACCGTCATGGTTAATGCAGGGTCAACAATCGCAATCGTTGGGGTTAATGAGTAGTCAGCGATAGGATATTTTTTATCTCCCTCACTAATTACCGCAAATGGTGTAACTTCCGAACCTGTACCAGAGGTAGTTGGGATACCAATAAATTTCGCTTTACGCCCTAATTGTGGGAATTTAAATGCACGTTTGCGAATATCCATAAATTTCTGTACAAGATCACGGAAATCTACTTCTGGCTGTTCATAGAATAACCACATAACTTTCGCCGCGTCCATTGCCGAACCACCACCTAATGCAATAATGGTATCTGGTTGGAAATTACGCAATAATTCAACCCCTCGACGGACTGTTGCAATACTCGGATCTGGTTCAACGTCAGCAAATAATTGATAAGTTACGTGATCACCGCGCATCGTGAGTTGCTTTGCAATTTTCTCGACAAATCCTAAATCCACCATCACACGGTCGGTTACAATGACAACACGCTCAACGCCTTTCATTGATTGTAGATATTGAATTGAATCACGTTCAAAATAGATTTTTGAAGGTACTTTGAACCATTGCATATTATTTCTCCGTCTGCCAACTCGTTTGATATTTAATAAATTCACCGCACTAACATTGTTACCAACGGAGTTTTTACCGTAAGAACCACACCCTAAAGTCAATGATGGTAGGAAAGAGTTATACACATCACCAATACCACCAAATGTTGACGGTGAATTCCAAATCACACGAATCGCTTTCACACGTTCACCAAAGGTTTTCGCTAATTCCGCATCAGAAGTATGAATTGCCGCAGAGTGTCCTAAACCGTGAAATTCCACCATTTGTTCTGCTTTATTTAAGCCATCTTCGACACTTTCTGCTTTTAATAATGCCAATACTGGCGATAATTTTTCACGAGTAAGTGGCTCTTTTACGCCAACCTCTTTACATTCTGCAAGCAGAATATTGGTATTTGCGGGAACACTGAATCCTGCTTGTTCTGCAATCCAAGCAGCTGGTTTCCCCACCACAGCAGCATTTAATTTTGCCATAGCACAGTTGGTGCTATTTGCTTTTGCGCCAAAGATATATTCTTCAAGTAACGCTTTCTCTTTCTTATTGACCAAATACACGCCATAAGATTGCATCTCTTTGACAAAATCATCATAGATTTCTTTATCAACTATCGCAGCTTGTTCACTGGCACAAATCATGCCGTTATCGAATGATTTTGACATTACAATATCGTGAACGGCTTGTTTTAAATTTGCACTTTTTTCCACATATGCTGGCACATTACCTGCCCCAACACCTAACGCTGGTTTACCACAAGAATAAGCTGCCTCTACCATCGCATTACCGCCTGTTGCCAAAATAGTGGCAATACCAGAATGTTTCATTAAGGCTTGGGTACCTTCCATAGATGGGTGTTCTATCCATTGGATACAATTTTTTGGCGCACCTGCTTGCACTGCAGCTTCATAAACCACTTGTGCAGCGTGTGCAGAACTTTGTTGTGCTGAAGGGTGGAAAGCAAACACGATTGGATTTCGAGTTTTTAAAGCAATTAATGATTTAAAAATGGTAGTTGATGTCGGATTAGTTGTTGGAGTAATACCGCAAACTACCCCAACTGGATCAGCGATCTCAGTAATACCAGTTACATCATCTTCTTTAATGACCCCCACAGTTTTTAAATGGCGCATATTATTGACGACATATTCACACGCAAATAAATTTTTAGTCGCTTTATCTTCAAATACACCACGACCAGTTTCTTCATAAGCGTGCATTGCCAACACACCATGTTGATCCAGTGCTGCTACAGATGCTTTTGCTACAATATAATCAATTTGTTGTTGGTTAAGTTGCCGAAATTCTTCTAACGCCACTAAACCGTTGGCAACAAGTTGATCCACTTCTGCTTGCGCTGGACTGACAGCCACTTCAGTTGTCTTATTCATAATGATTTCTCCAAAAATTAAAAATTATTTTAACTAATAAAATTATAGCTATTTGAAGCTCCCCTTTTTGAGGTATTTCATTATTATCTGATCTAGCTCAATTTCTGTGTTATACGTTTGTTATAGTCGTTGAGGTTGTGTTGAAAGCTCGTTTTTAATTCTTGATCAATCTCGATTTTTTATGTGATCTTTGCCTTTTTTCGTTCTATAGTAGAGAAAATTTTTATCTACAATTTGAAAAGGAAAATGATATGGAACCTACAATTTATCAACTTGAAAACACGAAAAAATGGGCAACGATTACTTATTGGCTTTATATTGTTTCCGTATTTTTCGGCGGTTCATTAAGTATTATCGGTGTCATTATTGCGTATATTTTCCGTGATGATGCTCATGGTTCTTACCTTGAAAGCCATTTTACGTATCAAATCAGAACCTTTTGGATTGGCTTGTTATATAGTGCGATTGGGGTGGTTTTTTCTTTAGTTTTTATTGGTTATTTCGTATTACTCTTTACTTTTATTTGGTTTATCGTTCGTTCAATTAAAGGATTACGGGCGATACATAAAGAAATGCCTCTCTTCAATGAAAAAACGTGGTTATTTTGATCTACTTGCTTGTGAATCAAGACATTAGCCTCTAGAATACAATTTTTATCACGCAAGATGAGGCTTTAACTATGTCAGCACTTACCGCTTTACAACAAGAAACAAGGGAAATTATTGATCAGCTTTTAAATGATGGCAGTGATCCTGATGCGTTATATATTATTGAACACCATATTTCTCATCATGATTTCGATAAATTGGAAAAAATTGCCCTTGATGCCTTTAAACTTGGCTATGAAATATCTGAAGCGGAAGAGCTAGAAACCGACGATGGTGTGGAAGTTTATTGCTTTGATATTATTAGTGAAATTGAGCTAAAAGCCGAACTAATTGATGCACAGCAAACAGAATTATTACCTCTTATCAAAAAACATCAAGGAACTTACGATGGTTGGGGAACCTATTTTGAAGATCCTAATGATGATGAAGATGAATATGGTGAAGATGGCGAATTTTTCGACGATGAAGATTAATCATGCGTGATACACTTTTTACCGCTCACAAATCCGCTGAGAAATGCCCGCAATGTGGGCATTTTTTACAGTTAAAACGTGGCAAGAAAGGCTTATTTTTAGGTTGCAGTCAATATCCTGTGTGTGATTACCTAAAGCCATTACAATCGCAAACGCTTGGTGAAATACTTAAAGTCTTACCAGAATACTGCCCTGAATGTGAACACCCATTGGTTTTACGACGTGGGCAATTTGGAATGTTTATTGGTTGTAGCAATTATCCACTATGCCATTTTATTGTGAATGACGAACCCGAAAAACAGGATTACCAACCCGTAACTTGTCCTACTTGTCGCCAAGGAAAGTTGATTGCTAAACGTGGTGCAAAAGGTAAAGTTTTTTTTGCTTGCAACCATTATCCACAATGTCGCTTTAATGTTGCCCAACAACCTGTTGAAAAAGCGTGTCCCCAATGCCATTTTCCACTAGCATATAGAAAAAATTTGACCGAACAACGCATTAGTTATCAATGTTTAAACAAAAGTTGTAAACATATTTTTTATGAAACAAATGAATAATCTTAAACATATTGTTACTCAACTCCAAAATGGAGAAGTCATTGCCTATCCCACCGAAGCTGTTTTTGGACTAGGGTGTAATCCCTTTAATGATCAAGCAATCCAAAAATTATTAGCGTTAAAACAACGCCCAGTAGAGAAAGGCTTAATTTTAATTGCACCCACTTTAGATTTTTTTCAACAGATTATTGCATTTGACCAATTATCTCCCGAACTCTTACAACGAATCCAACGAGTTTACCCAAGACCAACGACTTGGATCGCACCAGTACAGACAACAGTTTCACCATTATTGACAGGAAAATTTAATAGTGTCGCTGTTCGTTTATGCCAACACCCAGCAGTGGTTGCACTTTGCCAACAAGCCAATATGCCAATCACTTCAACGAGTGCTAATTTAACGGGACAACCTCCTTGCCGTCATTATCAGGAAGTTCTCGCCCAATTTGGTGAAAAATTTCCTGTATTACAAGCTGACGTGGGTAAGGCAAAAAATCCCTCTGAAATAAGGAATCTCTTTACGAATCAAATTGTTAGACAAGGATAAATAGAGTTATGCAACAACATCATTATGCCGTTTGGGGCAATCCCATTGCTCAAAGTAAATCGCCCATAATTCATCAACTTTTTGCTCAACAAACAGACAAAAAACTGACTTATGTCGCTGAATTAGGTGATTTAAATGATTTTGAGCAACAACTAATGCAATTTTTTCAACAAGGTGCCAATGGCTGTAATATTACTGCACCATTTAAAGAACGTGCATTTCAACTTGCAGATCAACATAGTGAACGCTGCCAATTAGCGCAAGCGTGTAATACCTTAAAACGCCTAGAAGATGGCTCTCTTTATGCAGACAATACCGATGGTGCGGGGTTAGTAACAGACTTACAACGACTCGGCTGGTTAGCACCAAATCAACACATTTTATTGCTTGGTGCGGGTGGAGCGACAAAAGGCGTGCTATATCCCTTATTGCAAGCAAAACAAAAAATAACCCTTGCGAACCGTACCTTAACAAAAGCCCAAGCCTTAGCTGAAAAATTCTCTGTCTATGGTGAAATTCAAGCCACTACACTAGACGAAATTCCACAACAATCCTTTGATGTTGTGATTAATGCCACTTCCAGTGGTTTACACGGACAAGTTGCCCCTGTTTCTGATACGGTATTGCAACAGTGTCAGCGTACTTACGATATGCAATACACTCCAAACGGAGAAACCCCCTTTCTACAACATTGCCGCCAGTTAGCCATTCCTGCGTGCAGTGATGGATTAGGAATGTTAGTCGCCCAAGCAGCGCATGCCTTTTTACTTTGGGAAAATGTAATGCCAAATATTGATCAATTACTCGCAAACCGAGAATGGCTAAAACATTGCTAAATTGTTTGTGCATATAGCGCTAAATATTATGGTTTATCAGTCGGGTATTTTATATCCAACTTATCTTTAGAGTTGTTAATTAAACGTCATTACCTTACCCGAGACACTTTCCGATAATGAGCGGGGGTCATACCAAATTGCGCTTTAAATGCTTCATTAAAAGCGGTTTCTGACTGATAACCTATTTTTTCCATTACCTGCACAATATTAAGTTGTGTTTTGCTTAATAATTTTGCTGCCATTGAGAGCTTAAAAATACGAATTAAGGTTTGGATCCCCATACCTGTAGCTTGGTGAATTTTGCGAGCAAATGTTGCTCTTGAAAGATACGCCATCTGAGCCAGTTGTTCTGTAGTATAACTCACAGAAAGATCTTGTAGTACTGTGGCCATTACTTTACTTAACACTGGATCAGAAAATAAACCAATGAGATTTTGTTGTTGAGGCAATTCTGTACAATGGCGTAAAGCAAATAACAGTAGTAATTCACACATCATTTTAATTGCGGTGGCACTTCCCAAATGAGGGATTAAAGCTTCTTGATGAATTAAACTCGATAATGCTTGTAATTGCGGAATATCTTTCAAGGAAACAATCAGCGGTTCAGGCAAAAGCCTTAATAAAGCCGCTGCCGCATGATTGGTCGCTTGATAACGACCACATAACATTTGTAATGATGAATCCGTTGTACAATTATAACGGTACAACAGCCCATTTTGTTGTTCTTGATGCCATGGTTCAGTGGAAGAATGCGTACCAATTTGGTGCATGCCTCCCTTTGTCCAGAGACAAAAATCACCTGCATTGAGTTGATATTCCTGCTTCCCCGCACGCATTGTACAGTTACCATCGAGTAATAAATGAAAATACGCCACCCCTGACTCCGCCTGCTGATGTTCAATCAAATAAGGTGATTTAAAACGACAAAATACATCTATCGTTGTTTTAATTTCTAATAATGCTAATAGACGATCAATATTATCCATAATCTATAAATTGAGATGATAACGTAGCTTTTTGCTTCATTAACCACTATAAAGTCTTATTTATAAGGTACAAAATAGCCTGCGTTAAATCAAGATAACAATGAATTAGGAGAAAAACTTATGTTAGATTGGAAAAAATATCGCACGCAATTAATGAGCCGTTTAGGTATCTTCAACAAACTTTCCCCAGATACGATGAAAGGTTATCAAACTTTAAGTAAAGCAGGCGAAGCGAGTGTATTAGATACAAAAACGAGAGAACTCATTGCTTTAGCTTGTGCAGTTACTACTCGTTGTGATGGCTGTATTGATGTGCATACTGATGCAGCGATCAAAGCAGGTTGTAGCCAAGAAGAAATTGCTGCTGCGTTAGGGGTTGCCGTAGCCATGAATGCGGGAGCTGCAATGGTATATTCAGCACGAGTATTAGATGCGTATGATACTTTGAAAACGGAATAATGCTTTTTTGTAAGTGTCTAAAAACAAAAAACCGTTATATCGTAAGGTATAACGGTTTTTTATAGGTTAAAAATGAATTATTTTTTCGCACGCTCAAATGAAGTTAGGATTTCTTCACGCGCAGCCACAGCGTCTTCCCAACCATCAACTTTCACCCATTTACCTGCTTCTAATGCTTTATAGCTTTCAAAGAAGTGTTGGATTTGTGCTTTTAATAATGCTGGAATATCGTTCACATCTTTGATGTGATCATATTCTTTTGTTAATTTGCTGTGTGGCACCGCAATCACTTTTGCATCTTGACCAGATTCATCAGTCATTTTTAAAACACCAACTGGACGGCAACGAATCACAGAGCCTGGTTGTAATGGATATGGCGTTGGCACTAATACATCTACTGGGTCGCCATCTAAAGAGAGTGTATTATTGATGTAACCATAGTTTGCTGGGTAGAACATTGCCGTTGCCATAAAACGGTCAACAAATAATGCACCTGTTTCTTTATCAACTTCATATTTAATTGGATCTGAATTTGCTGGAATTTCAATTACAACATAAATATCATCTGGTAATTCTTTTCCAGCAGGTACGTTTTTTAAACCCATTGTCTATTCCTTCTAATAAAAAAATTAAGTAAAAAACCATGCGATTATAGCCCTATTTGTTGCAAATTGTCGAGAATTAGCTAGCCAATAGCTCCATTCCATATTGGAATAATCCCCAAGCAATCATTAACATAATCGCTCCAATCATAAAATCTAATACACGCCAAGTAACAGGCTGCTTAAATAATGGAATAAGAAAACGAGTCCCATAAGCTAAACTGAAAAACCACGTCGCAGAAACACAAAATCCACCAATTAAAAAAGCGATTTTTTCTTGCCAAGCTAACGTACCTGCAATACCACCAATAATCACAACTGTATCAAGGTAAACGTGTGGATTAAGTAAGGTTACACTTAATGTCAGTAAAATGGTTTTAGTTAAAGAGGTGGTATTGTCGCCTGAATCAAGCTGTAAACTCGCATTCCCTCGATAAGCGCTTCGCCAT
Source organism: Gallibacterium trehalosifermentans (assembly GCF_042433055.1). Classification (NCBI taxonomy): domain Bacteria; kingdom Pseudomonadati; phylum Pseudomonadota; class Gammaproteobacteria; order Pasteurellales; family Pasteurellaceae; genus Gallibacterium; species Gallibacterium trehalosifermentans. Next base: position 84,768 of record NZ_JBHLWB010000002.1, on the reverse strand, counting down.
GCACGCAAACCATAAATGGATAAAAAACCTGCTCCAACAAAAGCGAGCGAAACGGCAGCAGTCTGGTTATGGCTAATAAATGACCCTAAGCCTAAAACCCCCAGACAAAATAACACTACATCACATAAAAAACAGATCAGTGCAACAGCAAAAACGTGTTGCCTTAATAAGCCTTGTTTTAACACAAACGCATTTTGTGCGCCAATCGCTACAATCAAACTACCTGTTACAAAAATGCCATGTAAAAACGCGTTCATTAGATCTCCTGATAAAGATTAATTGCCCCTTGATAACCGAATTGCCGCCAAGCTTCATAAACGGTTACCGCCACTGAGTTGGAGAGATTCATACTGCGACTATTCTCACACATTGGAATCCGAATTTTTTGCTCAATCGGCATGGTGTTTAAGATATCCATTGGAATACCTCTCGTTTCTGGTCCAAACATCAAATAATCACCAAGCTGAAACTGTACTTGACTATGTGCTGGACCGCCTTTCGTCGTCAACGCAAATAATCGTTTTGGTTTTTCTGTCGCCAAAAACTCAGCATAGTTTTGGTGATGTTTAATTGCGGTAAATTCGTGGTAATCCAAGCCAGAGCGACGTAATTTTTTATCCTCCCATTGGAAGCCAAGAGGGTGAATTAAATGTAAACGGAAACCGCAATTAGCACAAAGGCGGATAATATTCCCTGTATTTTGTGGGATTTCAGGCTCATAAAGGACAATATCTAACATAATTTTTTAAATGGTGTAATAAATAAAAACGTCATATTTTTCTACTTCTTCACATTATTAGCAACTACTCAGACAGTAATTTTATCTTTACCCTCTAAGTAAATGGAGAAATTATACGCAAAAATGCTGGATTAATTTTTTCAATAAATCACGTGTTGGTTGAATAAATTCAGCAGATAAAAACTCATCAGGTTGATGCGCTTGTTCAATAGAACCTGGACCTAACACCAATGTAGGACACAGCTGTTGGATAAACGGTGCCTCTGTGCAGTAATTTGCTGAAATACAAGGTTTGCCTAATAACTTTTCTACCACTGCAACAATTTCTGCTTTATGAGAACACTCATAGCCTGGAATACCATCGTGAAGGGGTTTCACTTGAATGAGATCACCATATTGTTCAAAGAGTGGTTGCAGTTTTTCTTGAATCATTTCATCTAACGATTCTAGTCCCATATTCGGTAACGGACGGATATCAAATTGCAACTCACAACAACCACAAATTCGATTTACTGCATCACCACCATGAATTGAACCAAAGTTCATTGTTGGATAAGGAACAGCAAAAAAATCATTATGGAATTTTTCTTTTAATTCATTGCGTAACTGCATTAAATGACCAGTAGCTTGATGCATAATTTCAATCGCATTAATCCCCTTATCAGGATCACTTGAATGACCAGAACGTCCAATAACGGTAACGGAATCACTAAAATGTCCCTTATGCGCTCGCACTGGTTGCAGCGAAGTTGGCTCGCCAATAATGGCACAATCAGGGCGAATCTCGGCATGTTGTGCGAAAGTTCTTGCTCCTAACATAGTCGTTTCTTCATCAGCTGTGGCTAAAATCCGTAATGGTTTTTGTAATTTAGTTAAATCCATAGTACGCAAGGTATCCACAATAAAAGCAAAGAAACCTTTCATATCGGCGGAACCTAAGCCATAAAAACGCCCCTCTTTTTCAGTTAATTTAAAGGGATCAAATTGCCAACGACCTGCATCAAAAGGGACGGTATCAGTATGTCCTGCTAACAATAAACCGCCCTCTCCCTCACCATAAGTAGCAAGTAGATTATATTTATTACGTGTATCTTTGACTGGCAAAATATCCACTTTAAATCCTAGATCTGTTAGCCAGTTAGCTAATTTTTCGATTAAAGGCTTATTGCTATGATCTAATTGAGGATTATCTGTACTACTAATGGTTGGGATTTCGATAAGTTGTGAGTATAAAGCGAGAAAATCTGGAAGATTTGCCATAAGTACCTCAAAATAAACATTGATTCAAACAAAATAATTATGCAAAATATTAGCATAATTAATCACTATTTTTATCTATTATGCTAAAAACACTCATCATCGGTGCGAGTGGCTACACAGGTGCAGAACTCGCAAAAATTCTTACCAAACACCCTAATTTTGAACTCTGTGGGCTATATGTTTCGGCAAATAGTCTGGATAAAGATAAACCTATTTCTGAGATTTATCCACAACTAAAACATCTGGTTGACCTCTCTCTGCAAGCCCTACCAGACGATCTACACTCATTAGCTAAAACGGCTGATTGTGTCTTTCTAGCTACTGCACACGAGGTAAGTCATCAACTTGCGCCAATTTTCTTAGCAAATCAATGCAAAGTGTTCGATCTTTCTGGCGCCTATCGTGTTGACCAAGCCGAGTTTTATACGAAATATTATGGCTTTGCGCATCAATACCCTGATTTATTAGCCAAAGCGGTTTATGGCTTAGCTGAATGGAATGAAGCCCAAATCAAACAATCAGATTTAATCGCGGTGGCTGGTTGTTATCCAACCGTTTCACAACTTTGTCTAAAACCATTAATTATCAATGATTTATTAGATGAAGAACAACTCCCAGTGATTAATGCGGTCAGTGGAGTGAGTGGTGCAGGACGTAAAGCAAGTTTAACCTCCAGTTTCTGTGAAGTGAGTTTAAATCCTTATGGCGTATTTAACCACCGCCACCAACCAGAAATTGCCACTCATCTTGGGCGAGAGATCATTTTTACCCCACATTTAGGCAATTTCAAACGTGGAATTTTAGCAACGATTACCGCAAAATTGAAAGCAGACGTAACAGTAGAACAAGTTCAATCTGCCTTTGTACAAGCCTATCAAGATAAACCTTTAGTTAGATTGTATGAACAAGGTTTCCCAAGCATTAAAGCAGTGGAGTTTACCCCATATTGCGATATTGCGTTTGCGGTACAAGATCAACACATTATTATCGTTGGAGCAGAAGATAACTTGTTAAAAGGGGCTGCGGCACAAGCGGTACAATGTGCTAATATTCGCTATGGCTTTGACCCAGTTTTAGGATTAATTTAATGATGAAACCATTAATTATTAAAGTGGGCGGTGCGTTATTAGATACACCGCAAGCAATGGAAAACTTACTTTCTACCTTAGCGCAATTTAAACAAACACAACAACGAGATATTGTCATTGTGCACGGTGGGGGCTGCATTGTTGATGAATTAATGCAACGTTTGCAATTACCTGTCCGCAAAAAGCAAGGATTACGCATCACGCCACCTGATCAGGTAGAAATTATTACAGGAGCATTAGCAGGAATTGCAAATAAAAAATTAGTGGCAACCGCAAAAACAGCAGGATTAAATGCCGTTGGTATCAGTTTAGGCGATGGCAATTTAACTGTAGCAACGCAGCTCGACCCTGAGTTAGGTCATGTCGCAAACGTCGCACCAGCACAACAAGCATTATTAACCAGTTTATTGCAAAGCGGATTTTTACCAATTATCAGTTCGATTGCGATTGATGCACAAGGACAATTAATGAATGTGAATGCTGATCAAGCAGCAACGGCGATTGCCACACTATTGCAAGGTGAATTAGTGATGTTGTCTGATGTTGATGGTGTCTTAGATAAACAAAAAAATCTAATTCCAGCGTTAAATTCATCACAAATTCAACAATTAATAGATGATCAAGTTATTACAGATGGTATGATTGTCAAAGTCAAAGCAGCATTAGTTGCTGCACAAGCATTAAATCAACCAGTAGAGATCGCAAATTGGCAGAAACCAGAAAAACTGGCTGATTTATTTGCTGGTCAATGTATAGGTACAAGAATTCAGCCTTAATTAATAAGGCTTTGGTTTAAATTAACTTCCGCCATTTCGTGGCGGTTTCATTTTTTATATTGAGGTAATTATGGCACTTTGGGGCGGTCGTTTTACTCAGGCGGCAGATCAACGTTTTAAAAGCTTTAATGATTCATTACGTTTTGATTATCGCTTAGCGCAACAAGATATTGATGGTTCAATCGGTTGGTCAAAAGCATTAGTCAATGTAAATGTTTTTACCGCAGCAGAGCAAAAGCAAGTCGAAGCGGCATTACTTGAGTTAAAAGCGTTAGTGGCAAATAATCCAGAAATTATTTTACAAGATGATGCTGAAGATATTCATAGCTGGGTTGAAAGTAAACTAATTGAGAAAGTCGGCGATTTAGGTAAAAAATTGCACACAGGTCGTAGCCGTAATGACCAAGTTGCTTTAGATATTAAATTATGGTGCAAACAAGAAATCACTTCATTACAACAAGCGATTCGCCATCTGCAAAGTCAGCTTATTTTTACCGCAGAAAATAACCAACATACCGTAATGCCAGGTTATACCCATTTACAACGGGCTCAACCCATTTCATTTGCACATTGGTGCATGGCTTATTTTGAAATGTTAGAACGTGATTTTTCTCGCTTAGCTGATGCGTATCGTCGTTTAGATACCTGTCCTTTAGGTTCTGGGGCATTAGCAGGTACAGCCTACGCAGTCGATCGTGAACAATTAGCCCAAGACCTTGGCTTTACTCGTGCAACACGTAATAGTTTAGATAGTGTTTCTGATCGTGATCACATCATTGAATTGCTCGCTACCGCTTCATTAAGTATGGTACATCTCTCTCGTTATGCAGAAGATTTAATTATCTTTAATAGCGGAGAGGCTAATTTCTTAGAGTTATCTGATCGCGTTACATCAGGTTCTTCATTAATGCCACAAAAGAAAAATCCTGATGCGTGTGAATTAATCCGTGGTAAAGCAGGACGTGTGATTGGTGCGTTAAATGGCATGTTAGTTACCGTAAAAGGTTTACCTCTCGCCTATAATAAAGATATGCAAGAGGATAAAGAAGGCATTTTTGACGCGTTAGATACATGGCACGCGTGTTTAGATATGGCAGCTTTAGTCTTAGAAGATATTAAAGTTCATCACGAAAAAACGCGTAATGCGGCACTTAAAGGTTATTCCAATGCCACTGAATTAGCAGACTATTTAGTCGCAAAAGGTGTCCCATTCCGTGATTCACACCATATTGTTGGCGAAGCGGTAGTCTATGCAATTAGCAAATCTAAGGCGTTAGAAGAGTTACGTGTTGACGAGTTTAAACGCTTTAGTGATGTGATTAGTGAAGATGTTTATGCCATCTTGTCATTAGAATCTTGCTTGAATAAACGCTGTGCAAAAGGCGGTGTTTCACCACAACGTGTTGCAGAAGCGATTGCCGAAGCGAAGCAGTTGATTAAATAGCAATTTTTGCAAGAATTAAAAAGTGTAGAAAAATGATTTATTCTTCTACACTTTTTCTTCTAATTATCTCTATTTTTGTTTAGAAATCCCCTGACACAATTCACTCATTGTTTCTAAATTTAGTTTAAACTGACGACAATGAGAACAAAATGCTAAATGTAACTTCAGTTGAAGTGTTTCATTCAACCTTAATTTTCTTTCCTTTGCTTGAGAGAGTAAAAAACTGGCTTGTTTACAGCTATACATTAATGATTCTCCACCCCTTTTTTAACTAAGCAATCCTGTAATTTCAATCTGGCACGATAAAGCAAGACATTCAAATTTGATGTACTAATTTCTTCATGAAAACAGATTTCATCAGAACTAAACTCCATAAATTCACGCATCATAAAAACTCTTGCTTGTTGTTGTGGTAAGCGCTCTAAACAGCACTGAAGAATCGTCCAAAATTCTTGTTGATGAATTAATAAATGGGCTTTTATGATTGGTTTTGGTGTAAATCGAATATCCCAATGTTCTGTTTGATCAAAAAAACGATTTTCTATTACGTCCTCATTTGCTTGTTGATCGCTATGTAATAAATAACGTTGTTGTTCTCTTAATATATCGATGACTTTATTTTTTAAAATTGTGAATAACCATGTCTTAAAACTCGCTCGTTGCTCAAACTGTTCTACCTTATTGAAAGCAATATAAAAAGCTTCTTGTACAGCATCTTCTGCAAGGTGTTCATCTTTTAATTGTATGGTGGCAAATTTTAGCATTTTATTATGAAGCTCATTAAGTTCTTGAGTAGAGAATAATGTCTTCCCGTTATATTCCATCACATTCCTCATCAACATAATTACAACTTAATTTTGCTCAATTAAATAATTTTAAAAAAAGTTGTAAGAAAAAACTGATAACTCCGTCTAACTATAAGATTAGGAAAAACTAATCTCATGTGGCGATAAAAATCGCTATGTATTTAATCATTTTTTATTTTTTCTTAAAAGGAAATCTTATGTCAATTTCAAAAAAAGTCGCCGTTTCATTAGCTCTAACTTCCGCATTAGTTACCGCTACAAGCCTTAGTGTACAAGCGGAATCAAAAGAAAAATGTTTTGGTATAGCACTCAAAGGACAAAATGATTGTGCCGCAGGTCCAGGAACAAGTTGTGCTGGAAGCTCAACTCGAGATTATCAAGGAAATGCTTGGAAATTAGTGCCAGCAGGAACTTGCTTAAAAACTGAATCCAAAACATCTGATACAGGATTTGGTAAGTTAGAAGCATTTACCGAAAAAGCCTAATTAATAGGTAATAGAAAAAATAAGCCTGCAATATAGCAGGCTTTTGGAGAGTTTATGGGACATCAAAAAATCATTTCTGGCGCAGGAATAGGTCTAAAAATAGAACATTTTGAATTAATCTTACAACAACCCGATTATGTTGATTTTGTAGAAATTCATGCAGAAAATTATATGGTTCCTGGTGGTGCGATGCATCACTATTTACAACGTATTTGTGAAATTTATCCATTATCGATACATGGTGTAGGGTTATCGATTGGGAGCGATACTAAATTAGATGAAGAACATATCGATCGCTTAAAAGCCTTACTTCATCGCTATCAGCCACAACTATTTTCCGAACATCTTGCTTGGTCAAGTCATAGCGTTAATTTTTATAACGATTTATTACCTTTAGCTTATACCAATAAAAAACTGAATCAGGTATGTGATCATATTGATCATTTACAACATCGCTTACAACGCCAAATGTTATTAGAAAACCCATCAACCTATGTAGAATTTTCTGCAAATGAAATGGAAGAAACAGAATTTATTCGTGAAATCGTAAAAAGAACAGGGTGTGGTTTGTTATTAGATGTAAATAATGTTTACGTTTCGGCAATTAATCATCAACGAGATCCTTATGCTTACTTACAACAACTACCATTAGCCGCTGTTCAGCAAATACATATCGCAGGTTATAGTGAGGATCAAGATGCAAATGGGGAACGCTTGTTAATTGATAGCCATTCAGAACAAGTTTCCCATGAAGTTTGGCAATTATATTTATTTACATTGCAATTAATTGGATCAAAACCCACTTTATTAGAGCGTGATAACAATATCCCTGCTTTTAGTGAATTACAAAAAGATTTGTATCAAATCCAACAAGCTCAACAACGTTATAATCAAAAGGATAAAGTATGAAACAAACGGCTTTTGTTGAAGCGATTTTTCATGATGATCTTTCTTTCCTACCACAAATAAAAAGTCGAGAAGGAATAGACGTAAAAAGTCGTTTTAATGTTTATCGTAACAATATATTTTCTTCTTTAATGAAAGCATTACAAATAACGTTTAATGTTACACATCAGTTAGTTGGTGATGACTTTTTTCAAGCTATGGCTCATTGTTATTTACAAGAATCCCCTCCTACATCACCAATTCTTGCTTACTATGGTGATACCTTTCCGAAATTTATTGCTCACTTCACCCCAGCAAAATCCCTACCCTATTTAGCAGACGTAGCAACATTGGAATATTTAAGAGTGCAATCATTTCATGCTGAAGATAGTAAGCCGATTGCCAATGAACAATTAATAGCATTATTACAGAATAATGAAATAGCTAACTACCAATTACAACTTGCTCCGAGTTTACTGTTATTTTCTGCAAATTATGCAGCTGTTAGCTTATGGGAGGCACATCAAATAAGAAAGGATTTGCAGAAAATTACTCTAGAACAGCGTGAGTATGCTGCGATCTTACGTGAAAATTATGAAGTTGGGGTATTACAGATTCCACAATGGTTACATTCTTTTTTAATGGCAATAAAACAAGGAAAAACATTATATCAAGCAACAGTAGAAATCGACCCTTTTACTGAAGCAGATCTCACTCAAGCTTGGCAATTTCTTATTGAAAATAAATTAATCATTGGAGTAAAACAATGAAAAAATGGTGTGAAAAAGTACCTTATAGTGCGATTGCCTTACTTGCTCGTATTACTCTGGCAAGTATATTTTGGTTATCTGCACAAACAAAAACTGAAACATTTGTGTTTAATTTTCTCACAATGTCATTTCAACTTGGATTACCTGTACCGAGTGAGAGCGCATTTTTCTTATTCCAAAATGAATATAATTTACCATTACTAAATCCCAATATTGCTGCATGGATTACACTCTATGCAGAACATATTTTTGCAGCTTTACTATTATTAGGAATTGCAACACGTTTTGCTGCATTAGGATTATTTGGAATAACAATAGTTATCCAGTTTTTTGTCTATCCTGAGGCTTACGCATTACACTTTAGCTGGATAGTAATGCAACTGATCTTAATAAAATATGGTAGTGGAATAATAGCGTTAGATCCTTTCATAGCAAAAAGAATAAACAACCGTATAATTTCTGATCTTAAATGAAAAATTTATATTGACACATTTTCATGATTGGCGGAAGGTCATGGGAGTTGAACCCACCCAAGACTGCTGGCAGCCTTAACAGGATTTGAAGTCCTGCCGCCTCACCGGAAACGACGACCTTCCATAAATGACGGTTTTTAAACGACAATCCTACATAAATCAGGATATAGCATAAAAAACGGCTTCATTTTACTGAATTTTTTCGATAAAAACAGTATTATTTACCGCACACTTCACCATTAGGAATTCGTTATGTCTGCGTTGTATCGCCAACTTCCAGCTATTGACCGTTTATTAAAAACGGAATTAGGTTCAGATTTAGTTGTTACCTTTGGGCATAGTGCCGTAGTACAACTGATGCGTGAACAGTTACAACTCGCACGTGATTTTATTAAACAACAACAGCAATTACCTCATTTCTGTCAGACAGACACAGATTTTATGCAATATATTGAGCAACAATTACAACAGCAACGCCAAGTCAAAATTCAACCAGTACATAATCTTACTGGTACGGTGTTGCATACGAATCTTGGGCGTGCAATTTGGGCAGAAACAGCACAACAAGCAGCATTACACGCTATGCAACAAAATGTTGCACTTGAATTTGATTTAGCCCAGGGGAAACGTGGACATCGTGATCAAGCGATTAGTGAGCTAATCGCTCGCTTAACTGGCGCAGAAGCGGCTTGTGTGGTTAATAATAATGCTGCTGCGGTGTTATTAATGTTAGCCACTTTTGCTCAAGGAAAAGAAGTGATTATCTCTCGTGGTGAACTGATTGAAATAGGTGGCGCATTCCGTATTCCCGATATTATGGCACAAGCTGGTTGTAAATTAGTGGAGGTTGGTACGACTAACCGCACCCATTTACGTGATTACGCACAGGCAATTAATGAAAACACGGCGTTATTATTAAAAGTACATAGTAGCAACTATCAAATTATGGGCTTTACAGCGAGTGTCAGTGAAGAAGAATTAGTTGCACTTGGACGAGAAAAAAATATTCCCGTTATTACAGATTTAGGAAGTGGCGCATTAATTGATTTTCGCCACTATGGCTTACCTTATGAACCACAAGTTCAAGCAAAAGTTACAGCGGGTGTAGATTTAATCTCTTTTTCTGGCGATAAATTATTGGGTGGTCCACAAGCAGGTATTATTGTTGGGAGGCAAGCATTAATCGATCAATTACAACATCACCCCCTCAAACGTGTCTTACGTTGCGATAAAGTAATTTTGAGTGGTTTAGAAGCAACATTGCGTCTTTATTTAGAGCCTGAAAATTTAACGCACACCTTACCAACGCTGCACGCTTTAACTCAAGCTCTCACTACTCTCCAGCAACAAGCAGAGCAATTACAACAAGCATTACAACACAAACTCGCAGCAGATTTTATCATTCGAGTCGAAACAAGTGATGCGCAAATTGGTAGTGGTTCACAACCTACCGCAAAAATCCCGTCTTGTGCTGTAACGTTACAAGCAAAAAGTGGCAAAGCTGAGGATCTCTATCGTTTAGTTGCTCAATTTAAAGCCTTATCACAACCAATTATTGGCAGAATTGAAGCAGATAAAATTTGGCTAGATTTACGCAGCGTTGCCAATCTAGCCGCCCTCTTAACAACGGTGAACGAATTATGATAATTGTTACCGCAGGACACGTCGATCACGGCAAAACGGCACTGTTAGCCGCACTCACTGGCACGAATGCTGATCGCTTGCCTGAAGAGAAAAAGCGTGGAATGACCATCGATCTGGGCTATGCTTATTTGCCTCTAAATGGGCGAACACTTGGCTTTATTGATGTACCAGGACATCAAAAATTTTTGGCAAATATGCTGGCAGGCTTAGGGGGGATTGAACACGCCCTGCTGGTGGTTTCCGCCGAAGAGGGAATCAAACCGCAAACGACAGAGCATTTGCAGATTTTGCAGTTGCTGAAATTCCGCCAGATAATGGTGGTGATCACTAAGGCTGATCGTGCAACCGATGCACAAATTACCAAGCTGATTGAGGAAATCAAACAGCGCTACCCTTTTTTGCACAGGCAGGATTTTTTTATCACCTCCGCCCAAACGGGGCAAGGTATCGATGTGCTGAAAGCCCATTTGGCGCAACTGTCTAGCGAAACCACATTGGCGGAAAAGCCATTTCGCTATGCGATAGACCGTATTTTTACCCTGAAAGGGATTGGCGTAGTGGTTACAGGTACGGCGGTGGCAGGTAAAGTGGCGGTCGGCGATACGCTCTATCTTACTAATGGCGAAAAGGTGCGGGTAAAACGTATTCACGCACAAAATAGTGAGAGCGAGCAAGGTGTGGCAGGCGAGCGCTTGGCGCTGAATTTAGCTGGTGTCGATAAATCCGACATCAGCCGTGGCGACTGGCTAAGCGAGCTTGCGCCTGATTTTGCTTGTGAGCGTTTTACGGTGCTGTTGCACCCTTGCCAGCCCCTAAAAGAGACCACGCAGGTTCACCTTTACCATTACGCCAGCCACGTTACTGCCAAAGTGAGCGTGCTGAACGCAAAACAAGCGGTCGAAAATCAGCCCTATTTTGCAGAAATTGTGCTGGATACTCCGCTACATTTGGCATTGGGCGATAAACTGATTTTGCGCAGTGGCGACGATCAACATACCCTTGCAGGGGCACAAGTGCTGGAAATTGCCTCGCCGAAGCGCTACAAGCGCAGTGAGACACGCCTTTCTTACCTGCACGCCCTGTCGCAAGCAAGTGAAATGGCAATGCGCGTGCAAGTAATGCTGGAAAAACAGGCGATTTTCGTGCCGCCGCTTTTGTGGGCGGAGCAATGCTACCCTGCCGATGTCAATGCACTTCAGCCACGTTTAGCCTGCGAGCAAGTGGGTGATTATCTGTTTAATCGCACCTATAAACAAACAATGCAAGCCCGCATTTTGGCGAAGATCACCGAATTTCACGCCGAGCATCACGATCAAATGGGCGTAACCAAAGCACGTCTTTACCGAATGGCTGTACTTGATGCGCCACAGTCGCTGATGTTTGCCTTAATTGATGAGCTGATCGCTCAACAGCAACTGGCGCAAACACGTGGCTGGATTCACGCACCCAGCCATCGCATCGCCTTTGATGATGACGAATTGCATCTGTGGGCGCAGGTTGAGCCTCTATTTAAGGCAACTAACCAAGCGCTGTGGGTGCGTGATATTGCCCAGCAGTTGGCGGTGGAAGAAAGCGCAATGCGCAATTTGCTCTACAAAGCAGGCAAATTGGGCTACCTTGTGCCGATAGTCAAAGATCGTTTTCTGCTCGATGAACAGATGCGTGAATTTGCCCACGATATTCACGCCTTTATTCAAGAAAATGGGGCGATTTCGGTTAATCAGTTGCGTGATCACCTGCAATATGGGCGCAAACTCACGGTACAATTAATCGAATATTTTGACCGATCAGGTTTTTTACGCCGTAAAGGCAATGTGCATTTATTGCGTGATCATGGAACATTTTCTTAATTGCTAAATATAAATTTTTTATCAAAAATAAATGTTGAACATCGCTGTTCAACATTTATATTTCCCAACATACCCCAAAAAAACTAACAATATTGCTATTTTTCTAGCTAGATCACATTTTTAAATATACTTTCTTTGTCGTGAATACGCTTTTTGCTAACATCAAAAATGTTAACTAATTGATCTAAAAATATTAAAAAATAATCTTCCTTTATCACAACCTAATTTATGTAAGTTATTTCTTTCAAATTAATTAAACGTTAAGGAGAAAAGTAATGAACAAACATTGTTACCGCATCATCTTTAACAGACTCTTACAACGTTTCGTTGTCGTTTCCGAGATAACAACTAAAACAGGGAAAGCACCTCAATCAGGCAATCGCGTTTTCACCAATCTCTCTCGCATGCTGATTCACTGGAGATTACCCCCGTTAATGATAGGGCTTTATAGCCTGTTAGGCGTTTTGGCGGTCTCCTCTTTTTCCGCTAGCGCAGTTGCTGATGAACTCCAAATCCGTGCCGATAGTCAGGCACCAAAAAGCCAACAACCGATTGTGTTACAAACCGCCAATGGCTTACCGCAAGTTAATATCCAAACGCCCAATGACAAAGGCTTATCACATAACAAATACCAACAATTTGATGTCAATACTCGTGGGGCGATTCTCAATAACAGCCGCAAAAATGTAAAAACCGAACAAGGTGGTTGGGTACAAGCCAATCCTTACTTAGTGGGCGGTGAAGCGAAAGTAATTTTAAACGAAGTCAATGCCAGCAAGCCAAGTCAATTAAAAGGCTATATTGAAGTGGCGGGAAGCAAAGCAGAGGTGATTATCGCCAACCCGAATGGTATTCATTGTGAGGGGTGTGGTTTTATCAATGCGGGACGCAGTACGATGACCACAGGGCAGGTGCAAATTGAAAATGGGCAAGTAAAGGGGTATCGAGTTGAACAGGGTGAGATAACGGTATCGGGGCGAGGGTTAGATAGCCATCGACAAGACTACACCGAGATTATCGCCAAAGAAGTGAAAGTCAATGCGGGGATTTGGGCAAATCAATTAACGGTTACTACGGGGCAAAATCAAGTTCCAGCGCAATCAACAAAAAATGCCAGTAGTCTCCAAGTGATTCGTGGCAGTGAAGTAACAGCATCTCAGGGGTATGCGGTAGATGTTGCTGAGTTAGGTGGCATGTATGCCAATCAAATCCACCTGATTGGGACGGAAAGCGGGTTAGGTGTGCGCAATGCAGGACATATTGGTGCGGCAGCGGGCGATGTGGTGATTGATAGCCAAGGACAGATTATCAATAGTGGGTATATTGGGGCAAAGCAAAATGTTAGTCTCACCGCTCCGACGATAAAAAATCAACAAGCAGGTCAACTTGTCGCAACTAAAAAGCTTACTGCGCAAGCACATTCCCTAAATAACCAAACAGGTTTTATTCATGCAGAGCAAACCGACATCACCCTTCAACACCAATTAAATAACCAAGCGACAGGCTCAACTGGCGCGTTAATCAAAGCAAAACAACTACACATTACTACCCCTCGTTTATTGAACCAACAGACCAAAGCGCAACACAATACCCCTACACAAGGCTTAATTGCGGAGACCTTAGCTATCCATGCAACACATTGGTTTAACCAATCTGGTGGGGCATATAGCCAGCAAGCAATAAATGCCACCATTACGGATACCCTCAATAATCAGCAAGGGGAACTCCTATCACTAAATAGCTTAGCGTTGCGTGGCGATAACTTACAGCTTGAAAATACACAAGGTATCATTGCAAGTCAGGGCGATTTAACCTTTCAGTTAGCTCAATGGGAAAACATTGGTCAGGTAAAAAGTGCAGCGAATGCCAATATCACCATTCATCATCACTTCCGCTTGGATACCCCGCTTTTTATTGATGGCATGCTTAATTTAAAGGTCAATCATCACTTTACCAACCAAACCCAATTAATCACGGGTCAAGGCTTAACAATTCAAGCTGCATCAATTACCAATCCACAACAAAGTGAATTAAGTGCACAAAAAACACAATTACATACGGATACGCTACTGAATCAGGGCTTAATTGACGGCTCAAAAACCGTTATTGTTACCAACCAACTCACTAATCTCGGCAGTGGGCGGATTTATGGCAATCACCTTGCAATTCAAGCAACTCATCTAAATAATCTCCCAGAACAAGAGCAGGCGGCGACAATCGCTGCCCGTGAACGGCTCGACCTTGGTGTTGGTACCCTTACCAATTACGACCATGCCTTAATTTTAAGCCAAGGCGACCTCTTTATTGGCGGTGAATTAGACAGGCATGCTCATGCCACAGGGCAAGCTACCTTTATTGATAACGGCAGCGCCACCATAGAAGCCTTAGGCAATGGTAATATGAATACCCAACGCTTATGGAATCATGACTTACATCTCCTCACAGGAGAACACCACCAAGACCAGCGCATCAGTGAATATGCCCTCAACCACAAATCCCAACGTTATTCCAGTTTAGAAGGGTGGTTCAATCGCAACAACAACCATCGAAAAGACCGTAACTCCTATTTTCATTTCAATGATGGTCGACCACGTATTGCAGGACCAACTTGGGTACAATGGCATTTTAATCGCCATACCATCACCACCACATTAGTACATCGCGATCCAGCCAAAATTTTGATTGCAGGGAATTTACGATTAAACGGCGAAAATTTACTCAATGAGGTATCCCACATTCAGGTTGGCAAACACCTGCGTATGGGAGGACGCCTTTTTAAGCAAAATGAGCAACATCTCAATTTAAAAGGGAATGGTGTCCGTTTAGAAAATAAAGATTTAATCGGCGAAATTCACCGACATGATAAAGGTACATGGTACACCATGGTAACAAAGCGAAAACGGCGAGGTGTGGGTAAAAAAGTCTGGGCAAAATACGGTGGAGAGGACATTCCCTTTAGCCGTGATTTACCGATAGAATATTTTAAATTTCATTTGGTCGATAACCGCATTGGGCAGCCGATTCAAGCCACAAATAGCGAGATTCACCAACAATCCACAGCTCAACACGCCGCAATCCTTCCCGTACAACTTGATACCCTCCACGCCTCCCTCTATCGCATCAATCACGCACCTGATAGCCATGTTTTAATCGAAACTGACCCTCGATTTACCCATAAAAAAACTTGGCTAGGGTCAGACTATATGTTTGATGCCCTACGGGCAGATCCCCAAATGAGATTAAAACGCTTAGGCGATGGTTATTATGAGCAACGCCTGATTAATGAACAAATTAACCAACTAACAGGGCAACGTTTTTTAGGCAATTACACCTCTGATTATGAACAATACAAAGCCTTAATGGACGCAGGGATTCGATATGCCAAGGCGCACAACCTTATGCCAGGTGTAACCCTCAGCGCCGCACAAATGCAAGCGCTTACGGAAGATATGGTTTGGCTGGAACCGCAAACCGTTACATTAAAAGATGGAAAGCAAGTTAATGTGCTTGTCCCACAAGTCTATTTAGTTAAACGTGATATCGCTCTCCACCCGACGGGCGCCATTATCTCTGCACAAGAGATAACAGTGGAAAGCGCAGGAGACATAAAAAATAGCGGGCAACTAGTGGCTCGTCAATCCGCTCACCTCGCAGCGCACACCTTAGAAAACTCAGGAAGCATCAGCGCTGAACAACTAAATTTCACCCTTGCCAATCGCTTTTATCAACAAGGTGGGCAGCTCAAAGCCGATACCTTGCAACTCAATGCCAAAACAATTCACCTTGAAGGACGCATGAGTGAAGCCAATTCCAATGCTAACTATGCCCGCCGACAACTTGATGAACAGGCTGTATTACACATAAAACAAGCCTTGATACTACAAAGCCAAGGGGATATTCAACTAAATGCCACCAGTATCAGTGCAGGCAGCGCACTATTAAAAGCCAACGGCAATCTCCATATTGGTACGGTTACAGAAACAGAACGCTCACATTACATCGCCAATAGCGAAAACTATTGGACACTCAAGCAACAACAAGAAATTGGCTCTCGTATTGAGATTAAAGACAATGCCGTATTCAGTGGTAAACAAGGCGTTACCCTACGAGCTGCCACCATCAATACTGGTGGCGATATTATCGTAAATAGTGAACAAGGCGATATTCAACTACAAGCAGGACGCCATCAAGAAACGCTAGATTTTGCGACAAAATATAAAGATAAAAGCTTACTGAGTCGGACAACTACCACAATAAAACACGCTCACCAATATGATTTGGCAGAAAGCTCACAACTCACAGGAAACAACATTGCATTACAAGCCACGCACGGCACCATCGCTGTTGAAGGTGGCGCCGTTGTCTCAGATAACGCCATGCAATTACAAGCACAAGATATTGCCATCACAGCGGCACACAATATCCGCCAAGAATATGATTATTATGCAAAGAAAAAATCGGGGTTAATGAGCAGTGGCGGAATCGGGTTTACGATTGGTAGTCGAAAAGAATCAACTGATACAAATTATAATCTTGATTCTACGCTAGGCAGTCAACTTGGATCTTTACAAAGCAATGTTTCATTTATCGCCACTGAACATTATCAACAACAATCTAGCCGAATCACTGCAGGTAAAGGAGATATTAATATTCAAGCAAAACAAATAGATATTACAGCTGATAAAGATAAATCCAATACACACTATCGTCATACCTTAGTACAAAATGGGCTAACCTTAGGTGTGAATATTCCCGTTGTACAAGCCGTACAACAAGTACAACAAACTGCCAAAACAGCAAAACAAGTGGGCGATGCAAAAGATAATCGAATTAATGCATTAGCTGCAATTAATACTTCGTTTGATTTAGCAAATACGGCTGAAGTGGCGGGGAATGTTGCAAATTCAGTTGCCAATCAAGGCGCACAAGGTTTAACCAATAATATTGGTATATCAATTACATATGGTAAACAAAAAAATGAACAAACCACTTTTACAGAGACAATAACAGCAAATAGTAGCAAGATAAACGCCGCAGGTAATGCAATGCTCCTCACGACGGCAGATAAAGATACTTCTCATATTACAGTTAAAGGTTCAGAGGTTATCGGGCAACAAGGAACGACAATCGCGACTGCAGGCAATTTAATAATTGAAGCACAACAACAAACATATAAAGAACGAAGTAAAAATAAATCTAGTGGTTGGAATGCTGGTGTTGCTATTAATTATGGAAGTAATGGTTTTGCCTTTGGTATCACTGCTGGAGGAAACTATGGAAAAGGTTATGGTAATGGCGATGAAACCACTTGGGCAACCACGCTTATTGGTCATAAACAGAGCCAAACAACCCTTATTTCAGGTGAAGATATGACGATTCGAGGCGGACAAGTTATTGGTCAAGGCGTTAGTGTTCAAGCAAATAATTTAACAATTACTAGCCTGCAAGATACGGCTACTTATGAAAGCAAACAGAAACAACTGTCTGCTCAAGTAACTGTGGGATATGGCGCGTCCTTTTCTGGCAGCTATAATCAATCTAAAATCAATGCGGATTATGCCAGTGTTAACCAGCAATCAGGGATTTTTGCTGGTGATGAAGGGTTTAAAGTTGAAGTTAATCAACACACTGATTTACAAGGTGGATTAGTTACCTCAACTGAACTTGCTGAACAACAAGGTAAAAATCGATTTACTACGGGGACATTAACTTATAAAGACATTCAAAATCATTCGAATTATTCAGCAAAAGGATTTGGATTAAGTGGAGGGATAAGTATTAGCGGTGGTCATACACCAAAAGAAATAGAAGGTGTTAAATTACAGCAAATAGGACAAAATCAGAAGAATGGATCTTCTAATGTGGAGTTTAGTGGCATTGCTGGTGTAGCATCTCAAGGTAATTGGGGAATTGCAAAAGGTTTAACTACTGCTCTATTAGGACAAGTCAATCATCATGATAACGAAGATGGCGTAACAACTAGTGCTATCAATACTACAAATATTCATATTCGGCATGACAATGAGCAAAAATCCTTAACAGGTCAAACTACTAAAGAAACAGCAATAAAGATAAACAAAGCAAATATTCACCAAGCTGTTACAAAAGCTAATATTGAAAATATCAAGTCTGATTTAGATAGGGATTTAACCATTGCAACAGCGTTTATGAAGAATATAAATGTTATTGGAGATGATATTTATTACAACATAGAGAAAAAAGAGGGAAATATTCTCATTAAGGAAAAAAGAATGAATAAATGTGAGAGTATTGCATGTATTCAATATCATGAACTTGATTTCAATAACCTTGAAGTACCAAAAACAAAAGAAGAAGCAGAAGTCTTATCAAGAATGTATGCACATGGCATTATGAATACTAGTGATATGGATCGCTTAAAAGGAGCAATTCAATATGGCGGTAAAGATTATTTAGATAATGATGTCCTTGTTGTAATAAAACCATTTACATCTATTCGTTCAGAGCTAACTTTTACCATATTTGAACGCTTAAGGGCTGGTTTGAATATGCCAAGTATCTTTGGAGCTTCTAATGCTAGCCGAGAACAAGTAAAAATTTGGAATTTATTAGAAGAATACAATCGAAATAATCCAAATGATCCTGTTAGCCTTAAACACCTTGCACATAGTCTCGGAGTATCTAGTACGAAAAATGCAATGAATTGGGCAAGTTATCAAGGAACCACTTTTACTCATACAACCTTAGACGCCAATACAATAGGCACTTCTTATCCAATGACTAACAATACTTTTGGAGGACGACTTTCAATGGGTTTATACGATCAAGGCTATAGTGAAAAAGCCAGCGAATTATTTAGAGATGGCAGTGTAGCTTATGCTGTAGCACCAAGAGATATTGTAGCCACAGGTATCGGTTTACCTTTTGTTCCTGGAAGTTTAAGTTTAGGCATTGGCAATACCGATACAACAGGGAGTAATAGTACTGGGATTCCATTATGGGATTTGATTACTGGGCATCATACAAAAGCATATTATCGTGATGAGGAGTCAATACGTTTTTTAAATACTGATAGGGAAAGAATAGTGGATTTAAAAAAGATAAAAGAAATTGAGACATATCAAAAAAGAATATGGGGAAAAATTGGACCTAGAATAGAGAAAATAGAATTTAATAATAAAGATGGGAAAGAATAATGAGAAAAATTATATTATTATTTTACTTATTACTATTATCAGGTTGTTATCTGGCAAATGGTTCTCCATCATCTTTTAAATACTGGTATGCCCCTGAAAACATAAATGAAATGAAACAAGAAAAAATATGGAATGATTGTTCTGATATGGCTTATAGCATATTAGATTCGAATCAAAAAAAAATACTTGATAGAGGCAAAGTTTCTTGGGAAACAGTGTATGAAAATAAAGATGAATATAAAATACTTGAAGATGCTATTGAATTACACCAAAGATATCTTTTTCAGTGTCTTTATAATTCAGGGTTTCGTTTTAGACCACCATTATATTGGTGCTTAGCCCAAGATGGTGATAATACTAGAACTTGTATAGAAAATATGAAATATCGAAATTGATAGACTATAAAATTACATTATAAATGGTAAATTCTATAAAGAGTTTGACGATTGTATGCTTGAAAAAGGATATATATTCTTACCACCCGCTCAATGTGGCTACCAAAACCCCAAATGGGATACAGGAAGATGTAACTTATAAATAAAAAATCCTCCAATTAAATAATATGGAGGATTTTTTCTTAATGATTTTTATGCGTAGTGCTATATAAAATTTTATCTGTATATGCAACCGCTATCGCAGAGGCTAAAAAGCCTAAATGCAGGAATAATTGCCACATAATTTGTTTTTCTGGTAGGTTTCCTGCATTAATAAATGTCTGTAACATATGAATAGATGAAATACTAATAATTGCCATTGATAATTTAATTTTTAACACTGAGGCATTAACATGATCTAACCATTCAGGTTGATCAGGGTGATTATCTGTATTTAATCTTGATACAAACGTTTCATACCCTCCTACTAACACCATTACTAATAAATTTGCAATCATTACAACATCAATTAGATTTAATACTGCTAACATAATAGTATTTTCGTCCATTTGATTAAGATTTATCACTAAATGCCATAATGATTTTAAAAATTTATAAGCATAAACAATTTGAACAATAATTAAACCTAAATAAATAGGTAATTGTACCCATCGACTTGCAAAAATAATTTTTGCAACGAAATTAGGCTGTGGTTGTGTTGGTATTTGAGTATTTTGCATAAAATCCTTAACTAATTATTTATTTTTTAATAAATCTCGAATTTCAGTTAATAATTTTTCTTCTACTGAAGGTTCAACTGGTTTTGGTTCTTCCGCTGGTTTTTCACGTTTTAATTTATTTATTGCTTTAATCGCCATAAAAATAGCAAATGCAATAATAATAAAATCAAATACTGTTTGGATAAACATTCCATAATTTAATGTTACTGCTGGAATATCACCAACTGCTCCACGTAAGATAATTTTAAGATCTTTAAAATCTACACCGCCTACTAATAATCCAATAATTGGCATTACTACATCACCAACCAATGAACTAACGATTTTCCCGAATGCGCCACCAATAATGACCCCAACAGCCATATCAACTACGTTTCCACGTACTGCAAACTCACGGAACTCTTTTAAAAGACTCATTTTTTCTCCTAATTTTTACTATTGAAAAAGAGGCGCTCATTATATTTTTATTATTTGCATTTTACAATTTTCTTACAAAAAAAATTTCTCTTTACAATTTATTTTTTCCAGAAGTGTGGAAATAATAACACTAAAATTGTCATAATCTCTAAACGTCCTAATAACATACCTAATATCATCAGCCATTTAGAAACTGTAGGAATCATAGAAAAATTACCTGAAGCTCCCACTTGGTTACCAAATCCTGGTCCGACGTTACCGATTGATGTAGCCGCTGAACTCCATGCACTTTGAAAATCCATTCCTGACATTCCCATTAATACCGCTAAAATTGCCATAATCATAAAATAACTAAAAATAAATCCGACAATACCAAAAACGGTTTCATTAGAAACGATATGGCGGTTGTAATGGACTGCAGAAATGCTATTAGGGTGTATTAAACGTAAAATTTGATGCTTTAATACTTGGAACATGATTTGAAAACGGAATATTTTTATTCCTCCAGTAGTGGATCCTGAACAACCACCTAAAATAAAAGCAACAGTAAAAATCATTGTTGTCGTTGATGTCCAAGTATCAAAATTACCTAAACTAAATCCACTTGTAGACATAATATTAACTAAAGTAAATAACGAATAACGTAAGCTATCTTGCCAATTAAAGACATTTTCATAATATAACCATATCGCTAAAAATAAACTAATAACGAATATAAATAATGAAAATCCCATTAATTGTTGATCACGAAATAATATAAAAATATTTCTACGGTAAATTGATTGAACCATTAATAAAAATGGCAATGAACCTACAAACATAAAAAAGACACAAATCCATTGTGTCGTGCTATTAAATTCTGCCATTGAACCACTACGAGTCGAAAATCCGCCTGTTGCTATTGTTGTAAACGCATGATTAATTGCATCAAAAAATCCCATTTCTGACCACATATAAGCGAATAAACAAACTACTGTTAAAAAGAGATAAATTTGGATAATGCTTTTGGCTACATCACGGGCTTGTGGCAATATTTTATCTGACTTATCGGACGACTCTGTACGGAAAAGCGTCATTCCCCCCACATTTAAAAACGGCAAAATGGCTACCGCCATCACAATAAATCCTAATCCACCTATCCATTGTAAGGTTGAGCGCCACATCAATAATGCAGGTGAGGTATTACTAACATCGACGATAATACTCGATCCTGTCGTGGTTAAGCCTGACACGGTTTCAAAATAGGCATCGGTAAAACTAAAATCACCGATGATAATAAAAGGTAATGCACTAAATACACAACTCATTAACCAAATCAAAGTAGTTAGCAATAACATATCTTTTACCCGTAATCGCATATCTTGTGGTTTTTTTCGCGTTAAGATAAAAGCAACAAAATGAGTTATGCCAATACAAATTAAAAATCCCACTAAACCATCACCATTATGAAAAAAAGTAACAATAAGGGGAATAAACATTAACCATGCTATTTTGGAAAGCATAGAACCTAAAATATATAACATAAATGGTCGATTAAACATTATCGCTTTCTTACCTTAAATAAAGAACGGACTTGGTTGGAATAATTTTTCTACTTCTGCAATATTTTTCTTATCTTGTAAAAATAAAATCACATGATCATCTTCTTGAATGATCAAATTGTGTTGTGCAATTAATACTTCGCCTTGTCGGCAGATTGCTGCAATAATTACCCCTTGTGGTAATTTTACTTTATCGAGTGGTCGTCCAATGACTTGTGATGTTTGTTCACTACCATGAGCAATAATTTCTATGGCTTCTGAAACCCCTCGGCGTAACACCGCAACATTCACAATATCCCCTTTGCGCACATAACTTAACAAAGCAGAAATAGTGGCTTGTTGTGGTGAAATAGCAATATCAATCGTTCCCCCTTGCACTAAATGCAAATAAGCAATGCGCTGAATCAACGCAATAGCTTTTTTTGTCCCTAAACGTTTCGCTAATAGCGATGCCATAATATTCGCTTCATCATCACTGGTTAAAGCAATAAAAGCATCAATGTTTTCGATATGTTCTTCAAATAAGAATGATTGATCAGAAGCATCTGCACAGAACACGATTGTTTTTGAGAGTTTTTCTGCCAAAAATTCTGCACGTTTAGGATTCCGTTCCACTAATTTAACGTTATAGTCATTTTCTAAGGTTTTAGCCAATCCTGATCCAACATTTCCCCCACCAACTATCATCACTCGGCGATAATTTTTTTCTAAGCGTTGTAATTCACTCATTACAGCCCGTAAGTGCTGGCTAGCGCAAATAAATGTTACTTCATCGCCTGCTTCAATAATAGTCGAGCCTTGAGGGCGAATAACTTTATCTTGACGCCAAATAGAGACAATACGTGCTTCAATATGTGGTAAATGTTCTTGTAATGTTGCTATTGAATAACCAACTAATGGTCCGCCATAATAGGCTTTTACTACCGCTAAACTGACTAAATCATCGGCAAAATTTGCAACCTGCAATGTTCCAGGGTAATTGACTAAACGAGCAATATCTTCAATAACGAGCTGTTCTGGTGAAATAATATGATCGATAGGAATAATATCGCTTTTAAACAGCTTTTCTTTTTCACGAATATATTCTGCATTACGGATACGTGCAATTTTTGTAGGAATCTTAAATAAGGTATAAGCTACCTGACAAGCAACCATATTCACTTCATCTGAACTGGTTACCGCCACGAGCATATCCGCATCTGTCGCTCCTGCTTCTCGTAAAGTCCTTGGAGAAGACGCATTTCCTTGAACTACACGTAAATCGTGCTTATCTTGTAATTGATTTAATCGCTCTACATCATTATCGACCAAAGTAATTTCGTTATCTTCACTAACGAGATTTTCCGCTAATGTGCCACCAACCTGCCCTGCGCCTAAAATGATAATTTTCACGATATTTACCTTTAATGTTGTTTAAGCAGTTTTGCGTAAAAGAAACCGTCCCCGCTTTGCTGAGCAGGAAAACATTGATACCCAAACCCTGTATCTATTCCCGTTGTATCTAACTGAACAGGCATTAATTTTGCCTCTGGGTGCGTTGCTAAAAAACGTTCAATTTGCAGACTATTCTCTTCAGGTAAAATTGAACAAGTCGCATATAACAAAATCCCATTGTTTTTTAAACGCTGCCACAAGGCGGTTAGAATCGCTTGCTGCAGCACCACTAATTGATCTATATCAGTTTCTTTTCTTAACCATTTAATATCTGAATGACGACGAATCACGCCTGTTGCTGAACAAGGCGCATCTAATAAAATTCGATCAAACATTACACCTGAAGCTAACCATTGATCTGGTTGGCTAGCATCACCGCAAATAATCTCCGCCTGTTGCTTTAACCGTTGTAAGTTTTCCTCTACACGTTTTAAACGACTTTGTTCAACATCTAATGCTATCACCTTTGCTTGTGGCGCAATTTCTAAAATATGCGTTGTTTTACCACCAGGTGCCGCACACGCATCTAAAATTAATTGTCCATTCTGTGGCTCAAGTAATTCTCCTGCCCATTGTGCATGACGATCCTGAACACTCACCCACCCTTCGGCAAAATGTGGTAACTGTTCTACACTGATCGGTTTCTGTAAATAAAGAGCTGTATTTGGTAAATAACATTCACTTTCTATTTGTTGTGCCGCCAATAATGCTTGATACGCAGTTGGTGTTGTATGTTGTTGATTGACCCGTAACCACATTGGTGGTTTCAAGTTATTCTCATCAACAATTTTTCGCCATTGTTCTGGATAATGTTTTTTTAATAAATTTACTAACCATTCAGGGTGTAACGTCTGCCAATGCTTATCAACAACGGCTAAAACTGCTTCTTGCTC
Organism: Gallibacterium trehalosifermentans; assembly: GCF_042433055.1. Classification (NCBI taxonomy): domain Bacteria; kingdom Pseudomonadati; phylum Pseudomonadota; class Gammaproteobacteria; order Pasteurellales; family Pasteurellaceae; genus Gallibacterium; species Gallibacterium trehalosifermentans. Next base: position 59,974 of record NZ_JBHLWB010000002.1, on the reverse strand, counting down.
CCGCAAAAAACGTCGCATGACGCCATTGACTAGCCCTCGAAACGACGCTGCTTTTACATCGCTAGTTGCATTTACTACTTCCGCAACTGCAGCATGTGCTGGAATACGGGTATATAACAACTGATATAACCCCACCAACAATAGGCAATGCACAATTCTGGTTTTGCCTTTTAATGGTTTTGTTACTAATTTCTCAATAATACGTTCTAAACGAGGTAATACACGACAAACACCGAAACAGACTTCTTGTAATAAGGCTACATCTTGTGCTTTTACCTGTTGTTGAGCATTAGGTAATAACGTAGAGAGTGATTTACCTTGATCCAGTACCTGCAAAATCACTTCCGCCATCACTGCACGTAATGTTTTTTTCTTTTGTTGATTCATCTATTACTCACTCACTGTTTGCCCAACTACAAACCAATCACTCCGCCCATTTAACAAATCTTGCGCTGACATTGGTTTCTTACCAGCTGGTTGTAATAAAGTTAAATTTAACACGCCTTGTTTGGTAGCAATTTGAATACCTTGCTTATTTGCTTGCAAAATTGTTCCAGGTACAGCATCTACATGAGGTAAAACTGTCGCCTGATAAACTTTCAGCGTTTGTTTCTGTTGTTGGCGATCTATTACCTCAACCCAACTAATTGGCCATGGATTAAACGCACGAATACAACGTTCTAACTGTTCTGCAGATAATGACCAATCTAATTTCGCTTCTTCTTTGCTCAACTTCTCAGCATAATTACTGAATTGATCTTGTTGTACTTCTGGCGGATAATTACCTGATTCCAAATTATCTAATACTTCAATTAAGGCTGTTGGACCTAATTGAGCCAATTTTTCATACAATGATGCGGAAGTTTCTGTTGCGTCTATTGAACAAACCGCTTTATGCAACATATCTCCTGTATCTAACCCCTCATTCATTTGCATAATGGTTACGCCACTTTCTTGATCCCCAGCCCAAATAGCGCGTTGAATTGGCGCTGCACCACGCCAACGAGGTAATAAAGAACCATGAACATTTAAACAACCTAAACGAGGTGTTTCTAATACCGCTTTTGGTAAAATTAGCCCATATGCCACTACCACCATCACATCAGCTTCAATTTGTTGTAACTCTTGTTGTGCTTCTGCTTTCCGTAAAGATTTTGGCTGATAAACAGGTACATTATGGGTTAATGCTAATTGTTTTACAGGGCTTGGCTGTAATTTCTTACCTCGACCTGCTGGTTTATCTGGTTGAGTATAAACAGCCACAACTTGATGTTGAGAGGATAACAATGCTTGCAAATGTTGTGCGGCAAAATCTGGCGTACCAGCAAAAATAATCTTTAACGGTTTCATAAATTCGCAACAAAAAATCAAAAGTTTAGTTCTAAACAAGCTAATTATCTTACCTTAGGGGCGTTTTAAAGGAAAGAAAACAATAGTCATACTACTTTTCTCATTCTACACAATCACTATATTGCTAAATTTGATGGTTATCTTTTCCCCTATTTCAAGGTAAACTATGCGCCACTCATTTTTATTCAGACGATTCTTCTCATGCGTTTATTAGTTATTAGCTTATTTTGTTTATTATTAATCGCGCTATACAACTTCTGGTTTGGCGATTCTGGTTATCGAATTTATCAACAAACAAAAATCGAAATTGCCGAGCAAAAAGCAAAAAATGAAAAACAAAGCCAATTAAACCAAGAAGCAAAAGCAGAAACCCAAGATTTAAAACAAGGTTTTTCAGCTGTTGAAGAACGAGCAAGACGTAATTACGAAATGGTTAAACCTAACGAAACTTTTTATCGAATTTTAAAATCAGAAAAATAATGAATACAACGTTAACGCCAAACATAACACGCCGTATTGTTGCGATTGTTCCTGCTGCTGGGATTGGTTCAAGAATGCAATCTGATCGCCCGAAACAATATCTTTCATTATTAGGCAAAACAATTCTGCAGCATACATTAGAAAGATTATTAAGTTATTCTATTATTGAAAAAATTATTGTTGCTACGGCAAAAAATGACCCTTATTTGATTGATTTTCCTTTAAAAAACCATCAAAACATTCAATGGGTTATTGGTGGCGAAACCCGCGATCAATCCGTATTAAATGCGTTAGGCGAAATAGACGATAATGATGTATGGGTGATGGTGCATGATGCTGCCAGACCTTGCATTACTCATCAAGATTTAGACAAATTATTAGCAATTACTGATCCTCAAGGGGCTATTTTGGCAAAACCTGTGGTGGATACGATAAAAAAAGCTTTTGGAACAACGCATAAAATTGAGAAAACGGAAGATCGTTCTCTATTATGGCACGCCTTAACCCCACAATTTTTTCCAGCAGTTGTGTTAAAACAGGCATTAATACAGGCTAAAAACAAAGGTTTTACTGTAACAGATGAGGCTTCTGCATTTGAATTAATCGGGAAATATCCGCAATTAGTTGCTGGTCGTAGTGATAATATCAAAATTACCCGCCCAGAAGATTTAGCATTAGCAGAATTTTATTTACTTCAACAACAAAAAGAGTGGCAAAAATGATAAGAATTGGACATGGTTTTGACGTTCACGCTTTCAGTGAAGAGAGTTCAGGTTTTGTGATTATTGGTGGGGTAAACATTCCTTATCCTAAAAGCTTACTCGCCCATTCTGACGGCGATGTTGCATTGCATGCCTTGACAGATGCCTTATTAGGCGCGGCTGCGTTAGGCGATATTGGCAAACTATTTCCAGATACAGATATGACTTATAAAGGCGCAAACAGCCGTCATTTATTAGTTGAAGCTTTTCGCCAAATCCAACAAAAAGGCTATCAAATCGGTAATGTTGATGTAACTATTATTGCACAAGCACCAAAAATGCGTCCTTATATTGACCAAATGCGTGCTAATATTGCCGCAGATTTACATTGCAATATCGAACAAGTTAATGTCAAAGCCACCACAACTGAAAAACTGGGTTTTACTGGTCGAGGTGAAGGAATTGCTTGCGAAGCAGTTGCTTTACTCATCAAGTCATAAAAAATTAATCAACATATAACAGGAGCTTACATAATGAATATTTTATTAAGTAACGATGATGGTATTCATGCTGAAGGTATTCAAACTTTAGCTCAACATTTACGCCAATTTGCTAATGTCATTATTGTTGCCCCTGATCGTAATCGTAGTGCAGCATCGTCTGCGTTAACTCTCGTTGAACCATTACGTCCAAGATTGCTAGATAATGGTGATTATTGTGTTAATGGTACGCCCGCTGATTGTGTTTATTTAGCGATGAATTATCTATTATCAGGCAAAATTGATTTAGTCGTATCTGGGATCAATGCTGGTGTTAATTTAGGCGATGATATTCTCTATTCTGGTACCGTTGCGGCTGCTTTTGAAGGTAGACATCTTGGCTTACCTGCCATTGCGGTTTCCTTAGATGGCAGACAACATTATGATTCTGCCGCTAAAATCGTTTGTGAATTAATTCCAAAATTACATACTAATTTATTAAAACGTCGTGAAATTTTAAATATTAATGTTCCTGATCTGCCTTATGAAGAGTTAAAAGGAATGAAAGTTACTAAGCTTGGTTATCGTTCTAGTGAGGGTGAAATCATTAAGCAAATTGATCCGCGTGGCGAAGCCATTTATTGGTTAGGTCCATCAAGTTTACCTGAATATGCCAGTGAAGGGACCGATTTTTATGCTGTTAAACAAGGGTTTGTATCCATTACCCCAATTCAAGCGGATATGACAGCACATCATTCATTACAAGCTGTAGAAGATTGGTTAAATTTAGGGTAAACAGCAATGTCCGTTGAACAACAACGTTTAGTAAGAGATCTTTATCAAAGAGGGATTACCGATGAATCGGTTTTAAAAGCGATTTATGAAATTCCTCGTCCTTTTTTTGTTGAAGAAATTTTTAGTAGGCATAGTTATGAGGATATGCCTTTACCAATAGGTGAAGGACAAACAATTTCTCAACCTTATATCGTTGCTAAAATGACAAGTTTATTAGCATTAAAATCTACAGACAAAGTGCTAGAAATCGGTACTGGTAGTGGTTATCAAACGGCTATTTTAGCTAAATTAGTGCAACAAGTTTTTAGTATCGAAAGAATAAAAAAATTACAATGGCAGGCTATGTATCGCTTTAAAAAACTTGAATTACACAATATTCAGTTAAAGCATGGTGATGGCTGGGAAGGGCTAAAAGGTCATGCACCATTTGATGCCATCATTGTTACCGCTGCACCTGATCAAGTGCCAAGAGCATTATTAGAACAATTAGCCAATGGCGGACGTTTAGTACTACCTGTTGGCAATGAAAATCATCAGATTCTACAACGTATTACTCGTATTAATGATAAATATAAAGTTGAAAATATAGAAGAAGTCAAATTCGTACCTTTAATTAAAGGAGATACTCTATGAATTTGTTTGGTCGTTTATATGACAAAACAATGAAATGGTCAAAACACCAATTTGCCTTTTATTGGTTATTATTGGTAAGTTTTATTGAAGCTATTTTCTTCCCTATTCCTCCTGATGTTATGCTCATTCCAATGTCGATGGCAAACTCTAAAAAAGCATTACACTATGCTTTATATTGTGGTTTAGCCTCGACTATTGGTGGAATAATTGGCTATGCTATTGGGTATTATGCTTTTGATTTAATTAAAGATTATATCGTTACCCTTGGTTATAAATCTCATTGGGATACTGCTGTATCTTGGTTTGATCACTGGGGTATTTTAGTTGTATTTGTTGCTGGATTTTCACCTATTCCTTATAAAGTATTCACAATTTGTGCAGGTGTCATGAATATGGCATTTATTCCTTTCGTGATCACAGCATTTATTTCTCGTACCGCTCGATTTATATTAGTAGCAAAATTATCAGCTTGGGGGGGTGAGCGTTTTGCTACACAATTACGCAATTATATTGAAATCATTGGCTGGGCCGTTGTAGTATTAGCAGTCTGTGCCTACTTCCTCTTGAAATAATCATTTAATAGGAATATTTATGAAACAATCTTTTTTACTTGTCCCTGTGCTTGCTGCAATTCTTGCAGGCTGTAATAGCAATAGTTTTGCACCTGTTGAAGATGCAGATGGAACATTAACACCTGGAATTATGCAATCTGTTGGTAATGAAAGTAACGCTACTTGGGAGCCACAAGTTCAACAACAACAGATGCCAACTGATATGATGGCAACACCAATTCCTGAAACAACAACACAATCACAAGCAACATATCAACAACCAATTTCTCCAGCTGTTTCAGCTAAACCACAAACAGCGGTACCACAAGACTTTACCATTCCAAGACACCCACAAACCAATGCACCTGATTACAGTAAAATTGATAAAGGATTCTATAAAGGATCAACCTATACTGTACGCAAAGGCGATACTATGTTTTTGATTGCCTATATTTCAGGAATGGATGTTCGTGAATTAGCTGCATTAAATAACATATCTGAACCTTATAAACTGAGTGTTGGTCAAACATTAAAAGTCAACAATAATAACACAGCCACAACTACACAAACACCTGTAGCACAACCACAACAACCAGCTGTAACTTATACACCTGGTCCTAATGGTACTGCTTATGGTTCAGACGGTACGATTGTAGGGCCTGTTAAATCAACCACAGGTACAGTACCACCAACAACAAATAATTCGGTCAATACCGTTCCCGTTACAGCACAATCAACACCGACTGTAATGCCATCAAAAACCACAACGGTTATGCCTGAACCAGCAAAAAATAATAGTAATATCACATGGATCTGGCCAACGAAAGGAAATATCATTCAAGGTTTCTCAAATAGTGATGGAGGAAATAAAGGGATCGATATTGGCGGCTCTCGAGGTCAAGCTGTTTATGCAGCAGCACCAGGAAGAGTTGTCTATGCAGGTAACGCGCTAAGAGGTTATGGTAACTTAATTATCATTAAACATAATGATGATTACCTCAGTGCTTATGCTCACAATGAAACAATTCTTGTAAAAGATCAACAACAAGTTACCGCTGGTCAACAAATTGCTAAAATGGGAAGCTCAGGTACTAATAGTGTAAAACTACACTTTGAAATCCGTTACAAAGGTAAGTCAGTTAATCCAGCAACTTATCTCCCAAGAAACTAAATTTGACAACTTAATAGCGAAAACGGCATTTTTACTAAAGATGCCGTTTTTTGTAGGTATATAAGGACAAAATATTAGAGAAAAATATTTTTTATCTAAACTAATTTAAATTCAACATTAGCTTTTTCTAATTCTAGCTTGGCTTCTTTAGAAATATTTCTATTAGTAATTAATAAATCTATTTTATTCATTGGTAAAACAAGATTAAAACCACTGCGATTAAATTTGGTTGAATCAACAAGGCAAATTACTTTTGCTGAAATATCTGCCATCACGGCACTAATTCCATATCCCTCGTTAAATGTTGTTAACCCCACTTTCGGATCGACTCCATCAGCGCCAACAAACATTAAATCTGCACGAATTCCTTTTAAAGCATTTTCAGTCATAGTGCCATGCATAGAACGGGTTTTATGTCGAACATATCCGCCACAAATAACAAGAGTAATATCTGATGAATCAGAAAGAACAAATGCGGCTGGAAGATTATTCGTTATGACAGTAATATTTTTTATTTTAGCTAATTCCATAGCTAACATCATTGTGGTACTACCACTATCTAAAATTATCGTATCACCCTCTTTAACTAATCCTACTGCAACTTTAGCAAGTTGAATTTTAGGATCGCGAGAAAGTAAATAACGATCATCTAACTGAGTTTCTTCTTGCTGTACTTGAGGTTGGGTTAAGTTTGTTGGCAAACCTGCACCACCATGAAAACGTACTAACAAATTTTGCTCTTCAAGAACACGTAAATCAGTACGAATAGATACTTCAGAAATATTAAATTGCTTCGCAAGATCTGCTACTACAACAGAACCTTTTTCGCGTAATAATTCAATAATCGTATTTCGACGTTCAAACGTATTCATATAAACTCCTTGGAAAGAGAGCGTATTATTATAACACGCCCCTAACTTTTTCGTAGTATAGCTGATTTCAGTATTGAATTAATTAAATTTTAAAACAATTTTTCCATTCATTGGTTTACCATCAAGTTTTTTTACTTCCTCAATGTAATCCTCTATTTCATTGACTGAATGAATTAATTGATCAATTTTAATACCACCTTTATTGACTAATTTTGCTGCATCTATCCATTCTGACCCCGGCCATGGTTTAGAATAATTCATCCAAGAACCTAAAATCATCAATTCTTTACGCAAAATCTGCCCAAAAACTTTCTGATTTAATGTTAAATCACTGTGAAGTGTTCCCACTAAACCTATTTGTGCACGAGGACCTGCAATTTGGATAGCTAATTCAACAGTTTTTGGTACACCCGCTGTTTCAAGAATTAACTGATCAAAACGGTTATCATTAAGTGCTGAATAAATTTCTTCTGGTTTTAATTCTATTGAATTAAAAGTCTTATCTACCCCTAATTCAGTGGCTAACTTGAGTTTCTCTTGGTTGATATCTATCACACTCACTGTATTAGCACCCAAAGCTTTTGCAGCTTGAGCAGCAAGTAAACCAATAGTTCCCGCACCGATAATAATCACATTTTTATTTATACAACCGTTTGCTAAATTAATAGCATGTAAGCCAACTGTAATCGGTTCAATAAATGAATTATGTAATGGATTGGAATCAGTATCCACTTTTACTAAATTATGTTTATTAACACAAACATATTCCGCATTTGATCCATTTCTGCGTGAACCAACAAAAGTATAATTTTTACAAAGTGAATAAAATCCTTTTTTACATTCTTCACATTGAAAACAAGGTAATAATGGTGCACAGGTAACTTGATCACCTTGCTTAAACTCTGCCACAGCTTCACCTGTTTCAACTACAAAACCACTAAATTCATGCCCTAATACAATCGGATAAAAATGAGTGCCTTCGTGAAAAATACGTGGAATATCCGAACCACACACTCCCGAAAATTTTACTTTTACCAATACATCATCAGCATTTTCAATTCGTGGCATTTCTATATTTTCCACTGTTAGCTCACAATTTGCTTTTACAACTGCTGCTTTCATTTTTCAAATACCCTCATTTTCCCACTACATTTTGTTCATCTAATGTCAGTTTTTCTGCATTTTTTGCACGTTTCCATGTTATAAAGATGGCTAATACATATATCGCACCAATAACAACTAGTCCAATAACATTCTTTAACGTTAAAAGTTGTACAAGTAAATAAGTAAGAGGAGCGCCACCTTGATCCATAGAGCCAACCATTTCACCTGCTTTTAAAGCACCTGCATTAGCTGCTAATTGAGTTACTAAAGGGATTGTTTCTGTCGCAATCCATAGGGTAATAGACATAATGACAACGCCAGAAATTAAGGTTCTAAATAAATTTCCTTGGTGTACCGCCACTGCCATTGCTACAAAGAATCCAATAGTCGCCAAATCACCAAATGGTAATACCTTATTTGTAGGTAATAACACTGCGATTAAAATCGTAACAGGAATGAATAATAAGCTTGCTGAAACAACAGAAGAATGGCCTAACAATAATGCAGGATCCAAACCAATTAAGAACTCATTACCACCAAATTTTGCTTGTAATTTCTTCCGAGCATGTTTTGCAATCGGTGTTAATCCATCCATAATTGGTTTAATCACTCGTGGCATTAATAACATTACTGCTGCTGTTTTTACTGCTAATTGCAAAATATCTTTTACTGGATACCCTGCTAAAATACCGATAATTGCACCAATAATGAACCCCACTGTTACTGGCTCACCTAATGTACCAAAACGTTGTTGTAAATTATCGACTGAGAAAGTGATCTTATTTAAACCTGGAATTTTCTCGATGATACTATCAATTAATACAGCAATTGGACCTAAATATGCAGATGTACCGTGCGGAACTGCAATACCATCTAATTCAAAATAATGTTTTGTATCACGACTAAACCAATCTCCAAGCTTATAAGCAAAAGCAGCATGCACAACAACACCTAAGATCCCTAACCAATAAGAACCTGTTGCGATATGAACCATTGCACCTGTAAATATCATATGCCAAATATTCCAAATATCTACATTAACAACTCGGGTCATTTTCAATACAAGCATAAAAATGTTTACTGCAATTGCAATTGGAATAGCAATTAAAGCAATTTGAGAGGCCCATGTAATCGGTGCAGTTCCAGGCCAACCTAAATCAATAACTTCTAAATTAATATCAAAGGTTTGTGCCATAGCTTTAGCTGCAGGCCCAATACTATCTAACATTAAACCAATAACTAAACCAATTCCCACAAACCCAATACCGATTTGTAGTCCAGCTTTGAATGAATCACCAAATTTCATTCCTAAAATTAATGAGAAAATAATTATTAAAATTGGTAGCATTACTGCTGGACCAAGATCCAAAATATATTGCATAACTTCAACAAACATAATTTCCCCCTTACGCCCTTACTTATTGTTAACTCACTATTAGCTTTTTAATATGCTAACGATTTTTTCTTTAAGTTCTTCAATGCCCACACCAGATACAAATGGCATACCATGCACTAATGGAATATTCCCAAAATCACGTATAAGTTTTGATGTCGTACAAATTAAATCTGTACCATCAAGATATGTGTCAATTTCATTAATACGGCATTGCACTAACTCCAATGAAATACTGTGTTCCTTACATAACTCTTGGATTTCTTCAGCTGCCAAAGTTGATGTTGCAACAGCACCACCACAGGCGACAATCACTTTCTTTTTCATAATTCACTCCTCAAAATTTAAAGTTGTAGGTTTTGCTTAATTAAATTTGGTAAATTTGCATCTGTAGCATTAATCAGTGTTTCAACAAATTCATTTTCTTGTAATTTGCCAAATAATTTACGCAATAACACAAGCTGTTCCTTTGGATCTGTTACTACTAAAGCAATGATTAATTCAGCATCTACTATTCCATCTTCATCTGGGCGATTAAATTGCACAGCTTTATTCGGACGGATAACATAAATTGCTGGTTTAAGTGCATGACTTACATCACAATGTGGTATTGCTACTGCATGGTTTTGTTCTAAAGCAATTCCTGTTGGAAACTCAGCTTCACGAGCAAAAATTGCTTCTTTATAACTCTCTTTCACAATACCTTGTTCAATAAAGGTATCTGCTAAATGATAAAAAACTTCATCGTAAGATTTAAACTCAACATCTGTTTTAATTAAAAGATTTGTTGTCATACTGTTTCTCCATAGCAGCCATAAGCATAATCACCAAGAACTTGCTGAATTTTGTCAAAAATAAGCGATGTTGGTTGCGCGTTAATTTCACCTTGAACCACTTTACGATATTGGTCTGGTAAGTATTGACTTAATAGACCTAATGGTATGTCTTCTTTTGATAAGTTGCCGATAAGCTTTTCTACTGCTGCATTAATACGCTCATTTGGCCAGTAATAGCGGATACGATCAGATAAGCTGAAATGTAAGTCAATCATTGCTTTTGAATGTTGCACGGAATAATACTTACTCCAATATTTCGGGTGATCTTGCATAACCTGATCAATTACACCTAACAAATAACTTTGGTGTTCTAGAGAAACTAATTTTTCTTCAATACGAGCCAGTGCAAATAGTGCTTCACGTAATGCAAATGTTAATGCTGGCCCAACTTTCAAAATAGCAAAATGATCTTTTACTAAATTACGATAAGCTTGTTTTGTTTGATAATCTGTTGAATGAGCTTCAAAAATATAAGGTGTTTTTTCAATAAATTTAGAAAGCTCCTCTGCCAATTCAGGCTTATATAAAATGACTTTTGAGTGATCAAATTCCACACCAGGTTGTACAACTAGACCAACAACTCGCGTAAAAGCATTTTGTAATCCTCGTTTCTCAAAAGCTATCCGATGAGTTTCTATCGTTTCTTGGGCACGGTTCACTGTTGTTACATCTATAGTTGAAATAGCATGAGCTTCACCACCCGGTACAGGAACTTCAGTACCAACGATATAACTAATTTTTTCGGATTGTTCTACCGGTAATGCCGTTTCAATTGCCAAACATAATTCTGCCGCACGTTCCGCTATAGTTAATGGTGAAAGAGGACTTGGATCATCAGCACATGACATAGATGTATCTAAATGAATTTTAGTAAAACCAGCTTTCGCATATTCAACAACTAATATTTTCGATTTTTCCATTGCCTCAATAGCTGGTTCATTTTGCCAACAATTTGGACCTAAGTGATCCCCTCCTAAAATTAAACGTTCTTTTGGAAAACCAATTTTTTCGGCTATACCATAAACAAAATTTTTAAAATCAACTGGTTTCATTCCTGTATAACCACCGAACTGATTGACTTGATTTGAAGTTGCCTCAATGAGTACATCATTTTGTGTATGTAAATCAAATCGAAACGCTGCCTCAATTACTAAAGGGTGTGCAGAACAAACAGACGTAATACCAACTAACTGACCTGATTTATGACATTTAAGTAACTCTTTCATTTTCTTATTATCCCTATTCTTTGACTCTATTTGCTGTTTCTAGCAGCACTTCATTTAATTGATTAATAATATTTACACCAGTGCCTTTTAACCATGCTTCAGCCTCTGCAGCACCTGTTGTTTTAAATATTTCTGTTGCATTGGCCCAAGTAGCTCGCCCACATAACACACCATTGAATGTCGAACCTGCTAATTTCGCAAATTTCAATGTATCTTGAAATAACTCAGGGGAAACACCTGCACTTAAAAAAATGAAAGGTAAATCAGTTATTCGTGATTGTTCTCTAAATAATTCTTGGGCTTGTAACTGTGTATAAACAACTTCTTGCCCAAAGCCCTCAACAAAGTTCATATCTACTGGGACTTCTACTTTTAATACATCAACCTTAAAACGGGGATCAGAAAAAAGTTTCATCGCTTCATTAACTTTATGAGGTTTCAATTTTGCATATTCTTTCTTATCTGAAACTTCAGAATCATAAGTTAAAATCTCTAAAAAAAAAGGCATTTCTTCAGCAGCACATTCAGAACCAACTCGCTCAACAAAAGCCTGTTTCACATCATTAATCACTACACTTTCATCAACATCGATATATAACAACAACTTAATTGCATCAGCCCCCTGTTCTTTAAGTCTTTTTACTGATACGTTATCAATCAAATCTGGAAAACGTCCTACTCTGGTTTTATCATATCCAGTTTTTTCATATGCCATAATTAATCCACAATTATGATCTTTTAGTTCAGCACCTATCCAACCATATTCAGGATCAAGTAGAATTGCTGATGCATAAGTGGTTAAAGTTTTAGAAACTAACCCTTTAAAAATTTGAAGTTGTTCATTTGTAGCTTCTTCACCTAACATTCGTTTTAAAGCTCCTCGCTGATCAATTGCTAGAGCTCGAAAAAGTTTTTCTTTTCCATAAAGTTTACGTAAACGTTGTTGTTTAATACTAATCATAATACTACCCCTGCAATAACTTTTAATAATTTTCTAATACTTTTGATTTGTTATGATAATCCTATTTTTAATGATTAAAAGTATGTTTTTTAAAATTTAAGATCTGGATCACAAAATAAATGAAAACATAAAAAATAAAACAAAATGCAAAAGAAATAAAATATAAAAAAAGAAAGAAAAATCTCTCTTATAACGAAAAGATAAGCAGAAGTAATCAAAAAATTTAATACATATTAGAAATTAAAATCTCAGATCAAAAAATGAAACTTTTATTGTAATATTCCCTAAATATCTTTTTATTCATATTTCTTGTTTGAAGAATACTTAAAGGAGTTATTATGACCACAATTTGTATTATTACTGGCAGTACACTTGGTGGTGCTGAATATGTTGCAGAACACATTGATGATTGCTTACAACAAAAAGGATTTAGCACAACCTTATTACATGGGCCTGAATTAAATCAGGTGATCGAGGATAAAATCTGGCTAGTGGTTACATCGACGCATGGTGCTGGTGAATTACCTTACAATTTACAACCTCTATTTGAACAACTTACTGAAACGCAACCAAATTTGTCTGACTTACGTTTTGCTGTGATTGGTTTAGGGAATAGTGATTACGATACATTCTGTTTTGCAGTTGATCATGTTGAAAAAAGCCTTCTTGAATTAAAAGCTACACGTTTATGTGAATCACTCAGAATAGATGTTTTATCTACCGAAGATCCCGATGCTGAGGCAGAAAATTGGTTACCTACTATGTTAGATCAATTAAAAATTGATTAAACTTACAACAAGATCGTCTGTGGATAACTTGCTTATTTTCCGTTATAAAAGTTGTTTTTTTCTTGCATATAAACTTAGATCTTTTTTAACCTGTGGATAACTAAGTTATTTATCCACAAGAAAGATCACAATGTTCAGAATGATCTTCACAATTAAAAAAAGATCCTAACTTATTAAGATCATTCTATTTTTTCTGCTTCTCCACAGAGATCTCGCGATCTAATAATAAAAACAATAAAAAGATCTCTATATAAAGATCTTATATTACTTTTAGCGATCCTTAATTAGATCATCAATAAAATTAAATTTTAACAGATCTTAAATTTTCAGTTAAAATAGCCAAATTTTCTTATCATGCTATAAATATCACTTTTTAGGTTTTTTATGTTTTATCCAAATAACTATGATGTCATTGTTGTTGGAGGCGGACATGCGGGAACAGAAGCCGCATTAGCGCCAGCAAGAATGGGGCTTCGTACATTACTTATTACACATAATATAGATACATTAGGACAAATGTCGTGTAACCCTGCTATTGGAGGGATCGGAAAAGGTCATTTAGTTAAAGAGATCGATGCCTTAGGCGGGCTAATGGCTCATGCAACAGATAAAGCAGGGATCCAATTTCGTACTTTAAATAGTAGTAAAGGACCTGCAGTGCGAGCGACTCGCGCTCAAGCAGATCGAGTTCTTTATCGCCAAGCAGTAAGAACAGCATTAGAGCAACAAGCAAATTTAGATCTTTTCCAACAAGAAGTTACTGATATTTTGATTGAAAATGGTCATGTAACAGGTGTTACGACTAAAATGGGACTAACTTTCAGAGCAAAAGCAGTGGTATTAACGGCTGGAACCTTTTTAGCAGGTAAGATCCATATTGGTTTAGATAATTATGAGGGGGGGCGAGCAGGTGATCCTGCTTCTGTTCGTTTGGCAGAACGTTTACGTGATCTTGATTTACGTGTTGCTCGTTTAAAAACAGGCACCCCTCCGCGTTTAGATGCAAGAACTATTGATTTTTCTGTGTTAAAACAACAACATGGTGATGAAGTTCTTCCTGTGTTCTCATATATGGGAAGTGTTGATGAACACCCACGTCAAGTACCTTGCTATATTACACATACTAATTTGCAGACACATGAGATCATTCGATCTAATTTAGATCGTAGTCCAATGTACACAGGGATCATTGAAGGTGTAGGGCCGCGTTATTGTCCGTCAATCGAAGATAAAGTAATGCGTTTTGGTGATCGTAATGGTCATCAGATCTTCTTAGAACCAGAAGGACTAACCAGTAATGAGATCTACCCAAATGGGATCTCAACGAGTTTACCATTTGATGTACAAATGGGGATCGTTAATTCAATGCAAGGATTAGAAAAAGCAAGGATCGTCAAACCAGGCTATGCGATTGAATATGACTATTTTGATCCAAGGGATCTGAAACCTTCCTTAGAAACGAAAGCGATCGATGGTTTATTCTTTGCTGGGCAGATCAATGGTACAACAGGTTATGAAGAAGCTGCTGCACAAGGGATCTTAGCAGGATTAAATGCTGGATTACATGTACAAGATAAAGAAGCTTGGTATCCACGTCGTAATCAGGCTTATATTGGTGTGTTAGTTGATGATCTCTGTACGTTAGGCACAAAAGAACCTTATCGTGTTTTTACTTCACGAGCTGAATATCGTTTGTTACTACGTGAAGATAATGCTGATATTCGTTTGACAGAAATTGGACGTAACTTAGGCTTAGTTGATGATGCACGTTGGGCGCGTTTTAACCAAAAATTAGAAAATATTGCATTAGAACGTCAACGTTTAAGACAAATATGGATTCACCCTCGTTCTGAACATTTAGCAGAAGTGAATGCGGCATTGAATTCCCCATTAATGCGTGAAGCAAGTGGTGAAGATTTATTACGTCGTCCAGAAATGAGTTATGACAAATTATGTCAATTAACGCCATTTCAACCTGCAATGGAAGATAAAGAAGCTGTTGAACAAGTAGAAATTTCCATTAAATATCAAGGTTATATTGAACACCAAAATGAAGAAATTGAACGCCATAAACGTCATGAGAATACCTTAATTCCAGCACAATTTGATTATTCTGCAGTAATTGGGTTATCAAATGAAGTCAGAGCAAAATTGGAACAGCATCGACCAGTGTCGATTGGACAAGCTTCGCGTATTTCAGGTATTACGCCAGCGGCTATTTCAATTTTATTAGTCTATTTGAAAAAGCAGGGAATGCTTAAACGTGGAGAGTAAAATGTTACTTGGCAAATTAACGCAATTATTAGCGCAAGCCAATATTTCTCTGTCCGATCAGCAAAAGGCTCAACTAGTGAAGCTAGTTGAGCTTTTGCACAAATGGAATCAAGCATATAACCTGACTTCCGTGCGTGATCCGCAAGAGATGTTGGTGAAACATATTTTAGATAGTTTAGTTGTTAGCCCTTATTTAAAGGGAGAACGCTTTATTGATGTGGGAACAGGTCCAGGATTACCTGGTTTGCCATTGGCAATCATTAATCCAGATAAAAAATTTTATTTATTAGATAGTTTAGGTAAAAGAATTCGTTTTATCCGTAATACGATACGAGAATTGGGGTTAACTAATGTTGAACCTATATTAAGTCGGGTTGAAGAATACCAACCAAAACAGCGTTTTGATGGTGTATTAAGCCGTGCTTTTGCTTCTCTACAAGATATGACAAATTGGTGTCATCATTTGCCATCAGAAAATGGTATTTTTTATGCTTTAAAAGGGCAATACCAAGAAGATGAAGTCAAAATGTTAAATGAACGTTTTCAAATTATTGATGTTATTAAATTAACTGTACCTGAACTTATCGGGGAAAGGCACTTAATTTGCCTTAAATCTGTTGCAAAAATTTAACAAAAAAGTGGATAAAAGAGAAAAAGTTAAATTTTTTCTCAAAAATGTTAACTTTGTAACACTTTTATAGAATGAAATTGATTGCATAAAATAGAACTCCTCGTATAATTGTGAGGTATTTTAAGGGCTGTAACCCTTGTCTTTAGTAGTTAAGTACCTAAAATGTCAATATGGTTTAGTTATACTAAAACACTATATAAAAAAGTATTTATGATAATGGCAGTATTAATTGCCATTATTTTTGTTGGGTGGCACCCATTTCAGCCTATTTATGCTTGGGCTTTTCTCATTGGTGCATTAATTAGCTTAGTTCCACAAATGCTATTTGTTGGTTTTTTGCTGTTTAGAGGTTTAAATGTTCCCCAAGCAAATAAATTGAAAGTGTTATATCAAGCCGAAATTTTTAAACTTTGTATAACAATTTTGTTTTTTGTGATGTTGTTTGTGATAGATCAAACAATTTCACCTTTAGGGTTATTCAGTGGTTACTTTAGTGTAATCATATTGAATAACCTATTGCTATTTAGTTTGCGAAAACAGTAGCAATATAAATAACTAGCATTTTAATCAAATCAGTAGGAATAAATATGTCTGCAGAAGGTTCAACTCTTACTTCTATGGAATATATCAATCATCACCTTGGCAATTTAAAAGTGGGTGAAGGTTTTTGGGCATTCCATTTTGATACTCTTTTATTTTCTGTTATTTGTGGTGTTGCTTTTTTATATGTGTTTTACCGTGTAGCACAAAAAGTAACCACAGGAAAACCAACTAAATTACAAGCTGCTGTTGAGATTCTTGTTGAATGGGTTAATGGTATTGTAACGGAAAACTTCCATGGTAGCCGTAATGTAGTTGCGCCATTAGCACTGAGTATTTTTGTTTGGGTCTTGTTGATGAATACAATCGATTTGATTCCTGTTGATTATTTACCTAAATTAGCAGCTATCTTATCTGGCGATGATCATATCTATTTAAGAGCTGTACCAACAACAGATATGAATATGACCTTTTCTATGGCGTTAGGTGTATTTGTTCTTATTGTTTTTTATACCATTAAATCCAAAGGGGTAAGTGGTTTTGTTAAAGAATATACACTACACCCATTTAATCATTGGGCTTTAATTCCTGTAAACTTCATTTTGGAATCAGTAACATTGCTTTCTAAGCCTGTATCATTAGCATTACGTCTGTTCGGCAATATGTATGCTGGTGAATTGATCTTTATTTTGATTGCTGTGATGTATTCAGCTAGTGTGAGTATTGCAACAATGGGAGTATTCCTACAACTTATTTGGGCGATTTTTCACATTTTAGTGGTTACATTACAAGCATTTATCTTTATGATGTTAACCGTTGTTTATTTAAGTCTTGCCTATAATAAGGCAGAACATTAATTATTTTTAACCTCAGCATTTTGCTGTTATTTTTAACTCAAATTGGAGAAAAATATGGAAACTGTAATTACTGCAACAATCATTTCTGCTGCTATTATGTTATCGCTAGCTGCTTTTGGTACAGCGATCGGCTTTGCTATTTTAGGTGGAAAATACCTAGAATCAGCAGCACGCCAACCAGAATTAGCGAATTCATTATTAACAAAAATGTTCATTATTGCAGGTTTACTTGATGCTATCGCAATGATTGCTGTTGGTATGGGATTATATTTTATTTTCACAAATCCATTCGTTTCATTGTTAGGTTAGTACATAACGGGTTGCTCTATTTAGGGTAAATTAACCAACTCAATAGGAGGTCCGTTGTGAATATCAACGCAACATTAATTGGGCAAACAATCGCATTTATCATCTTTGTATGGTTTTGTGTCAAATATGTTTGGCCACCAATTATTAAAGCTATCGAAGAACGCCAAACACAAATTGCTAACGCATTAGCGGCTGCTGAAGTAGCGAAAAAAGAGCAAGCAGATACAAAAGCATTGCTTGAAAAAGAAGTTAATGCAGCAAAAACGCAAGCGCAAACTATTATTGATGCAGCAAATCGTCGCCGTAATGAAATCTTAGCTGAAGTGCAAGCAGAAGCTGAAGCATTAAAAGCAAAAATTGTTGAACAAGGTTATGCTCAAATTGAAGCAGAACGTAAACGTGTTCAAGAAGAATTACGTGTGAAAGTCGCTTCACTTGCGGTTGCTGGTGCAGAAAAAATCGTTGCACGCAATATTGATGAGGCTGCGAATAATGACATCATTGATAAATTAGTGGCTGATTTATAAGGAAGGTAGGCTATGTCAGAATTTACTACAATAGCTCGTCCTTATGCAAAAGCGGCTTTTGATTTTGCAATAGAACACAATCAATTAGCACAGTGGCAAACTATGATAGATTTTGCTGCAGCTGTAGTAACTGATGACAAAATGCAAAATTTATTAGTCAGCGATTTATCTGCTACCAAAATTGCTAATGTGATTATTAAAATTTGTGGTGATCAGTTAGATCAATATGGTGAAAACTTTATCCGTATTATGGCTGAAAATAAGCGTTTAAATGTATTACCAGCCGTTTTAACACAATTTAAAGAGTATGTAGATGATTATCAATCTACTACAGAAGTGAATGTTACCTCCGCTTTTCCATTAAGCGATAAGCAACAACAAGACATTATTGCAGCAATGGAAAAAAGGCTTGCTCGTAAAGTTAAATTAAATTGCAATGTGGACAGTACTTTAATTGCTGGTGCAATTATTCGTACCGATGAGTTTGTCATTGATGGAAGTAGTCGTGGTCAAATTGCTCGTTTAGCTAATGAGTTGCAATTGTAAGAGGAAAAAAAGATGCAACTAAATTCTACAGAAATTAGTGAACTGATTAAAAAACGTATTGCCCAGTTTGAAGTCGTTAGCGAAGCACACAATACTGGTACAATCGTTTCCGTGAATGATGGAATTATCCGTATTCATGGTTTAACTGACGTAATGCAAGGGGAAATGATTGCATTACCAGATAATCGTTATGCAATCGCATTAAACTTAGAAAGAGATTCTGTTGGTGCGGTAGTAATGGGACCTTATGCAGACCTAGCAGAAGGAATGGAAGTTCAATGTACAGGGCGTATTTTAGAAGTTCCAGTTGGTCGTGGTTTATTAGGTCGTGTGGTAAATACCTTAGGTCAACCAATAGATGGTAAAGGTGAAATTGAACACGATGGTTTTTCACCTGTAGAAGTGATTGCGCCTGGTGTAATTGATCGTCAATCAGTTGATCAGCCTGTACAAACAGGATATAAAGCGGTTGACTCTATGATTCCAATTGGTCGTGGTCAACGTGAATTAATTATCGGCGACCGTCAAACAGGGAAAACAGCTCTTGCTATTGATGCGATTATTAATCAACGTGATTCTGGTATTAAATGTGTCTATGTAGCGATTGGACAAAAAGCTTCAACCATTGCTAACGTAGTGCGTAAATTAGAAGATCATGGTGCATTAGAAAATACTATCGTTGTAGTAGCATCAGCTGCAGAATCAGCTGCATTACAATATCTTGCGCCATATGCTGGTTGTGCTATGGGGGAATATTTCCGTAACCGTGGTGAAGACGCATTGATTGTTTATGATGATTTATCAAAACAAGCAGTAGCATATCGTCAAATTTCATTATTATTACGTCGTCCACCTGGACGTGAAGCATTCCCAGGAGATGTATTCTATTTACACTCTCGTTTACTAGAACGTGCTGCACGGGTAAATGCGGATTTTGTTGAACGTTTCACCAATGGTGAAGTAAAAGGTAAAACTGGTTCATTAACGGCATTACCAATTATTGAAACCCAAGCAGGGGACGTTTCAGCATTCGTACCAACTAACGTAATTTCGATTACTGATGGTCAGATCTTCCTCGAAACAAACCTCTTTAATTCAGGTATCCGCCCTGCAGTTAACCCAGGTATTTCTGTTTCACGGGTAGGTGGTGCAGCTCAAACCAAAGCAATGAAAAAATTGTCAGGTGGTATTCGTACTGCCCTTGCTCAATATCGTGAATTAGCAGCGTTTGCTCAATTTGCCTCTGATTTAGATGATGCAACTCGTAAACAGCTTTCTCATGGTCAAAAAGTAACTGAATTATTGAAACAAAAACAATATTCACCAATGAGCGTTGCCCAACAGTCTTTAGTGCTATTTGCTGTTGAATTTGGCTATTTAGATGATGTAGAACTAAACCGTATCGGTTCATTTGAAGCGGCATTATTAGAATATGCAGAAAATAATTACAGTGAATTTATGCAAGAATTAACAAAAACAGGTAACTATGATGATGCTGTAAAAGATACCTTAAAGGCAATTTTAGACTCATTTAAACAAAACGGTGCATGGTAATTACCAAAGACGTAACGGAGAGATGAAATGGCAGGTGCGAAAGAGATAAGAACCAAAATCGCCAGTGTACAAAGTACACAAAAAATCACTAAGGCGATGGAAATGGTTGCTGCCTCCAAAATGCGTAAAACGCAAGAACGCATGTCTTCTTCACGTCCGTATTCTGACACAATACGTTACGTAATTAGCCATGTATCAAAAGGTAGCATTGGATATAAACACCCTTTCTTAGTTGAAAGAGAAGTAAAAAATGTTGGTTACATTATCGTTTCAACAGATCGTGGATTATGTGGCGGTTTAAATATCAACTTGTTTAAACGCGTTATGAATGACATGAAATCGTTTAGTGATAAGGGTGTCGGTGTTCAGCTAAGTTTGATCGGTGCTAAAGGGGTTAATTTCTTCCAATCAATGGGGGTTGCAAAAGTTATTTCCCAGATGTCGGGAATTGGTGATACTCCATCAGTAGAAGAAATTATCGGTACTGTAAATACTATGGTAGAAGCTTATCGAAATGGTGAGGTTGATGAAGTTTATCTCGTGTTTAATAAATTTATTAATACGATGTCGCAAAAACCAACCTTAGAAAGGTTACTTCCATTACCATCATTGGAAAATGATCGTTTACAAGGTGGTATTTGGGATTATATCTACGAGCCTGAACCAAAAGTATTACTTGATAGTTTATTGATTCGTTATATTGAATCTCAAGTTTATCAAGCAGCAGTAGAAAACTTAGCATCTGAGCAAGCGGCGAGAATGGTAGCAATGAAAGCTGCTACAGATAATGCTGGTAACTTAATTAAAGAGTTACAACTTATCTATAACAAAGCTCGTCAAGCAAGCATCACAAATGAATTAAATGAAATTGTCGCTGGTGCGGCTGCAATTTAAAGTAGATTAGAGGAATGGTAATGGCAACTGGAAAAATTGTACAAATCATCGGTGCCGTCATTGACGTTGAGTTTCCACAAGATGCAGTGCCAAAAGTATATGAAGCCTTAAACGTTGAAACTGGGCTTGTACTTGAAGTACAACAACAATTAGGTGGTGGTGTTGTACGTTGTATTGCAATGGGATCTTCAGACGGATTAAAACGTGGATTAACTGTAACTACAACAGGTAATCCAATTTCTGTACCAGTTGGAACAGAAACATTGGGACGTATTATGAATGTACTTGGTGAGCCTATTGATGAAAGAGGTCCAATCGGTGAAAAAGAGCGCTGGTCTATTCACCGTGCAGCACCAAGTTATGAAGAACAATCAAATAGTACAGAATTATTAGAAACAGGTATCAAAGTTATTGACCTAGTTTGTCCTTTTGCAAAAGGGGGGAAAGTTGGTCTGTTCGGTGGTGCGGGTGTAGGTAAAACCGTTAATATGATGGAGCTTATCCGTAATATCGCTATTGAGCACTCTGGTTATTCTGTATTTGCAGGGGTAGGTGAACGTACTCGTGAAGGGAACGATTTCTACCATGAAATGCAAGAATCTAACGTATTAGATAAAGTATCATTAGTTTATGGTCAAATGAATGAGCCACCAGGTAACCGTTTACGTGTTGCGTTGACTGGTTTGACTATGGCGGAAAAATTCCGTGATGAAGGTCGTGATGTCCTTTTCTTCGTTGATAATATTTATCGTTATACCCTTGCGGGTACCGAAGTATCTGCGCTACTTGGTCGTATGCCATCTGCGGTAGGTTATCAACCAACCTTAGCAGAAGAAATGGGGGTACTTCAAGAACGTATTACCTCAACTAAGACTGGTTCTATCACTTCTATTCAAGCGGTGTATGTACCTGCAGATGACTTAACTGACCCATCACCAGCAACAACCTTTGCTCACTTAGATGCAACAGTGGTATTAAGCCGTCAAATTGCATCATTAGGGATTTATCCTGCGGTTGACCCATTAGATTCAACTTCTCGTCAGTTAGATCCACAAGTTGTTGGGCAAGAACACTATG
Organism: Gallibacterium trehalosifermentans; assembly: GCF_042433055.1. NCBI lineage: Bacteria > Pseudomonadati > Pseudomonadota > Gammaproteobacteria > Pasteurellales > Pasteurellaceae > Gallibacterium > Gallibacterium trehalosifermentans. The sequence goes on along the minus strand of NZ_JBHLWB010000002.1, from coordinate 37,425 downwards.
AAGTTGCTCGTGGTGTGCAATCAATTTTACAACGCTATAAAGAATTGAAAGATATTATCGCAATTCTTGGTATGGACGAGCTTTCAGAAGAAGATAAATTAGTGGTAGCACGTGCTCGTAAGATCGAACGTTTCTTATCACAACCATTCTTCGTTGCTGAAGTCTTTACTGGATCGCCAGGTAAATATGTGCCATTAAAAGAAACAATTCGTGGCTTTAAAGGTATTTTAAGCGGTGAATATGACCATATTCCAGAACAAGCGTTCTATATGGTAGGTTCAATCGATGAAGTATTAGAAAAAGCGAAGAAAATGTAATTGCTCCTAAGGCAAATCACTCGCTAAGGAGATAGATAATGGCAACTTTTAATTTAACTGTTGTAAGTGCGGAACAAAAAATATTTTCAGGTGTTGTTGAAAGTATTCAAGTTACAGGGTGTGAAGGGGAATTAGGTATTCTCGCAGGACATACGCCATTGTTAACTTCTATTAAGCCTGGCATTGTTAAAATTATGCAAAATGGTAAAGAAGAAGTTATCTATGTATCAGGTGGATTTCTTGAAGTACAGCCAGAAAATGTAATTGTATTGGCGGATACAGCAATTCGAGGAGAAGATCTTGATAAAGAACGTATCCTTGCAGCGAAACGCCGTGCAGAAGAAAATATTCGTAGCGCACATAAAGACGGTAATTATGAGCTTATGGCATCAAAATTATCGAGAGAGCTGGCAAAATTACGAGCTTATGAACTCACTGAAAAAGCAGTGAAAAATAAACGCTAATTTTTAAGTTTTAAATTTAAAGAAATAAACCAGTTATATATTTATATAACTGGTTTTTTATTGATGAATTATTAACTTTTATACAATATTTTTATTTATATAGATTTTATATATCCTCCCTGTGTTGATTGAATCACACCTAACATTTCTAGTTCTAAAATATCCATTAGTAATTGTTCTACGGAGAGTTGCAATGTTGTGGCTAATTCATCAACTGATTTGACAAGTGAATGATCTAATTGCTGATATAGAGTTTGGTACTGTGGCGGAATATCGGGTTTTATTGTTGTTTTTTGCTGAAAAGAGTATTGAGGTAAGGAAGATAAAGGATCAGTATGATTAAATGGTTGTATAGCATTAATTTGTGGTGAAATTATGTCTAAAATATCTTTTGCGTGTTCGACTAACCAAGCACCCTGCTTGATTAATTGATGACAACCTTCTGTTAGTGGGTTTGTTAATGCACCTGGTACAGCAAAAACTTCTCGATTTTGTTCTAAGGCATAACGAGCGGTAATCAATGAACCACTTTTTATGGAAGCTTCAATTACAACTGTCCCGAAAGATAATCCACTAATAATTCTATTTCGTCGAGGAAAATTACCTGCAATGGGAGGAATTTCTGGCATATGTTCAGAAATTAGCGCGCCACCTTGTGCTATAATTTGTTGGGCTAATTTTTTATGTCGAGATGGATAAATAGTATTTAATCCGCAGCCTAATACAGCAATAGTCTGCCCTTGTTGATTTACAGCAGCTTGATGACAAAAACCGTCAATACCTAATGCTAATCCACTGGTAATTGTGATACCGGCTTGTGATAGCCCACTACTAATTGTTTCTGCGCAATATTCACCATATGAAGAACAATAGCGACTACCTACGATAGCAATTTGTGGAGTTGAAAGAGAATTGATGTTACCTTTAACGAACAGTAAGGGCGGTGCAGTATGAATTTGTTTTAACAAGAATGGATATTCAGGATCAAAGAAAGTGATAATCTGTTGATTTTCGGTTTGATGCCATGTGAGTAATTTTTCTATTCTTTCTGTATTAGGCTTAAACCAGTCCTTAATTTGTGCTGCATTCCAACCAATATGTTGTAATTGCTCAGTATCATACTGTAATAGATGTTCAAGAGAAATTTGTTCTAACAGTTGGTGAATTTTTTTAATACCAAATTGAGGCAGTAAAAGTAAACGTAACAAAGTAGGTAGTGTTTGCATAACGGAAAGTAAAGTGAAAAATAAAATGAAGTTAGTTTATTGTTACTTAAGATATATTTTTTCTGTTTTATTAGAGAATGTGAATAAGATCGAAAAATTACAATAAATGGTAAAAAATTGCGCTATTAATTCAGTAAAAAATCGGTAAAATGCGTGCTTTTGTAAAAGAGGAGAAAAAATGGCTATTTTAGATGTATTATGTTTTCCTGATGAACGTTTAAGAACTATAGCTAAACCTGTGGACGTTGTTGATGATGAAATCCGAGAGTTTATTGATAATATGTTTGAAACTATGTATCAACAAGAAGGTATTGGTTTAGCAGCAACACAAGTTAATCGACATCAACGTATTATTACGATTGATGTTGAAGGTGATAAAACTAATCAGTTAGTATTAATTAATCCAGAAATTATTGAAAGTTGCGGTGAAACAGGTATTGAAGAAGGTTGTTTATCTGTGCCTGGCTTTCGTGGTTTAGTACCAAGAAAAGAAAAAGTAACGGTTACAGCATTAAATCGTCAAGGAGAAAGTTTTACCTTAGAAGCTGATGGTTTATTAGCAATTTGTATTCAACATGAAATTGATCATCTTAATGGTAAAATGTTTGTGGACTATTTATCACCTTTAAAACGTAACCGAATAAAAGAAAAACTCGAAAAATATAAGAAACAAGTAGAGCGTGCGAATAAAAATAATTAAAAATTTTTGATGAGATAAATTAAAAACGGTTCGAGAAATTAGCTATTATCGAACCGTTTTAGTTTATTCTTAATGTTATTGTTTAACTTGGCAAAGTTTAGCTTTTTTGGGTTGAGACGAAACTGAGCCAAGATAAATTGCAAGCATAGTAATAACTGCTCCTACCCACTGTAGCAAATTAATTGGTTTATCTAAAACGGAGTAATCAATAATTAAGGCTGCAATAGGTTCTGACAACAGTAATAAACCTGTTAACGCTAAAGATAATAATGGTACACAGTAAGCAATCATTCCCCATGCGAAACATTGCATTACAGCGCCATAAATAAACACCCATAACCAATCTATGCTGGTGGTGGGAAAAAGATTCTCTGCATTAAATAGCAATGATGGGGGAATTAAAATAATTGCACCTGCCAGACTAATCAATAACATCATTGGGAAAATGGGGATTGGTTCTATTTCATGTGTTTTGCGGATAAAAACCATAGATAATGCTAATAATAAGCTTGAGAGAATACCTGTAAAAAATCCCCACAATGCGTGTTCGTTATAAGAAAATTCACTTCCTGTAATAAAATACACACCAATAATAGCTAATACTAAACTGATTAGTTGTATGATTGATTGTTTTTCTTTGAAATAGAAAAAACTGATCGCAGCAAGGAAGAAAATTTGTAAACTATTGAGCAAAGTTGAAATACCTGGACCCACTGCGTACACACTTTCATGCCAAAATGCCAAATCAAAAGCTAAAAAAACACCAGAAATTAAGGCATAACTTATTGCTTTTTTCGATTTAGGTAAACGTTGGTGAAAATGCTTTGCTAGCAGAAAAAAAATGACTGATGCAATTAATAAACGCCAAAATGCGATTGCATAAGCGCCCACAGGAACGTGGGCAACAATTAAACTACCAAGACCAAATACAACACACCCCAAGATAATTCCAGGGATCGCAAAATGTTGCTTTTGCATATTTATTTCCCTTGTTGTTAATTTGAACTTATTTTCTTGAAGCTTGATAAAGTTTCATTGCTTTTGGCATTAATTCTTGTAAATGTGCTTTACGACTTTGATCGCTTGGGTGAGTTGAGAAAATCGTTGGAATAGATCCATTACTACTTAAACGTTGCATTTTATCCCATAAATTAGGTGCAGATTGTGGGTTAAAACCAGATTGCGCACTTAACATTAATCCTATTTCATCTGCTTCACTTTCAGCACTGCGAGAGAATGGTTTCATAATACCAAGGTCAGCTATCCCACCTATTAAATCTTGTGATGCGCCAACATTAACGCCTTGAGAAGCTAATGCTCCGATTGCCAATGTTGCTGCAATACTTACTGCAGTTTGGCGGTTTGCTTGATTTTTACCATGTTCAAGTAGGGCATGAGCCATTTCATGTCCCATTACAACTGCAATTTCATCATCTGTCAGATTGAGTTTATCTACTAAACCAGTATAAACCACCATTTTTCCGCCTGGCATTGCCCATGCATTGACTTCATTAGATTTAATAACAGAAATTTCCCAATCAAAAGGCACACCTGTTTTATTATATTGTCTTGCATAAGGTACCATTCTAGAGAATATTTTATGTACACGTTTTGCTGTGGTTGAAGAGGTATCCAATGTTCCTTTATTTTTTTCAGTACTAATTGCTTGACGATATTGATTGGCTGAAGATTGGTTGATAGAGCGAGTATCGGCACAGCTTGCTAAGATAGTTGTTACAAAAAGTGCGGCAAGAATACGTTTTAACGTTGATGGGAAAATGTACATTACTGTTTCTCCTATAGTTATTTAATTAACGTGTTCAATATCAATTATAATTCTTCTTTTTTCTATAAAGATCAATACAAATAGTTAACACATTATTATTTTATTTCTTTTGCTTCATTATTAATACTCGGGCAAGTCATTCAGTTACTAATTTTAAGCACTTTAGATAGCATATTTTTCTCCTCATTAGGTCATTAACTTTCTACGGCGAGCAGTTTAATCAGCAAATATGACAGAATGATAACAATTACGAAAAAATGTGAGGAGAAGAGAGAAAAAATAAACCCACAATATAAACAACAAATGTGGGCTTATTTTAGGGGTTAGATTTAGATTAGAACGTTACCGCATTTCTTAATTTTTTCAATGCGTTGTTTTCTAATTGTCTAATACGTTCAGCAGATACACCGTAGTGATCAGCTAACTCTTGTAAGGTTGCTTTATTGTCGTCTAACCAACGAGTTTGAATAATATGACGACTTCTATCATCTAATAGCTCAAGTGCTTCAGTGAGCTGTTCCGTTGCTTGACTTTCAAAGTTTTCATCTTCTAAATCAGCTGCAAAGTTAGAACTTTTATCTTCTAAATACAGCGCTGGTGCATACGCATCTTCGGCATCATCAACTGGCAAGTCATATGCCATATCGATACCACTCATACGTGATTCCATTTCTTGCACATCTTCTGGCGACACGCCTAATTCATTTGCAACAAGATCGACTTCATTCGCATTAAACCAACCCAAACGTTGTTTGGTTTTACGTAGATTAAAGAATAATTTGCGTTGTGCTTTTGTTGTTGCAACTTTCACAATACGCCAGTTACGTAATACATATTCGTGAATCTCAGCTTTGATCCAATGAACCGCAAACGAAACTAGACGCACACCAACTTCTGGGTTAAAACGTTTAACCGCTTTCATTAAACCAATATTACCTTCTTGGATTAAATCAGCTTGTGGTAAACCATAACCAGAATAGCCACGTGCGACATGAATTACAAAACGTAAGTGAGATAAAACTAATTTTTTAGCTGCATCAACGTCTTGATGGTAATACAAACGTTCTGCAAGCTCCTTTTCTTCTTCTGCGGTCAGCATTGGATATTCATTTGCTGCTCGGATATAAGCTTCTAAACTACCTTGTGGAACAAGCATCATGCTTTGCATTTCTTTTGTCATTATTACCTTCTTAATTAAAAAATTCGTTACCGTTATAGCACAGTTACAATCTAATGTAAAAAAGCGTGCTTTTGGAACGCTGCTTTGACACATTATAATGCAAAAAGTTTCATATGGATCTGAAAGATCACAATTTTTCTAAATTTGCTAATTTTGCAATCAGCCATTTGATCCCTAAATTTTGGAATGCAACTTGTAAGCGAACATTTTGATCGCTGCCCTCTACATTGATCACCGTACCATAACCAAATTTTGCATGTTTCACTTTTTGTCCCATTTTCCATTCTTGATTGTTTAATAATGGCTTTGCAGAACCGACGGCTTCACGATTAATCGCACGGGTTACCGTACCACGCAAACGGATCTCTTGAATATTTTCTTTTGGTAATTCATTGATAAAACGTGAAACAATTCGCTTCTCTTCTTGTGAGTAGAGGCGGCGTTGTTCCGCATAACACAGTGTTAATTTTTTCTTTGCACGGGTAATGCCGACATAAGCTAAACGGCGTTCTTCTTCAATGCCTTGCACATCATTACTCGATGCACCACTTGGGAATAAGCCCTCTTCCATACCAACAATAAAGACGCGATCAAATTCCAATCCTTTCGATGAGTGTAAGGTCATTAAATCAATACAGGCTTGATGTGGTGAGGCTTGTCCCTCTCCTGCTTCTAAGGAAGCATGGGTTAAAAAGGCTAATAAATCACTCATCTCTTCAGCTTCATCGGTTTTTTGGAAATCACGTGCAGCAAAAACTAACTCTTCTAAGTTTTCTAAACGCACTTCCCCTTTTTCGCCTTTCTCATTTTGGTACATCTCTTGTAAACCAGAATGTTTGATCACAAATTCAGTTTGTTCCGCCAAAGGCATATATTCAGTATCAGACGCTAACGCATTAATTAATTCAATAAAGCGTAGTAATGCGGCAGACGCTCGCCCTTGGACTAATTTTTGTTCAATCGCAAAATGTGCAGCTTGCCACAATGTGGTTGCATTTTGGCGAGCGATTTGACGCAAGATATCAACTGTCCGATCACCAATTCCTCTTGTTGGCGTATTAACGACACGTTCAAAGGCAACATCATCATGTCGATTCGCAATTAAGCGTAAATAGCCTAAGGCATCTTTAATTTCTTGTCGTTCAAAGAAACGTAAACCACCATAGATACGATAAGGTAAACCCGTTTGTAATAAGGCTTCTTCTAAAATTCGAGATTGACGATTACTACGGTATAAAATGGCACATTGATCATAACTGCCACCCTCTTCTACCCACTGTTTTATTTGCGAGGTAACAAAGCGAGCTTCGTCTTGTTCATTAAAGGCTTGGTAAATACCAACAGGTTCACCTTTATTGCCTTCTGTCCATAAATTTTTTCCTAATCGTCCTTCATTATTGGCGATTAAGATATTAGCTGCTTGCAGAATATTTTCTGTTGAACGGTAGTTTTGTTCTAAGCGAATGGTTTGCGCCTGATAGTCAGTTAAAAAACGATGAATATTTTCAATTTGTGCACCACGCCAACCATAAATAGATTGGTCATCATCACCAACAATCATCACTTTACCAGTTTGTCCTGCTAACAGTTTTACCCAGGCATATTGGATATTGTTAGTATCTTGAAACTCATCGACTAAAATATGTTGGAAGCGTTGTTGATAGCGTTGCAAAATCAAGGGTTTCTTTAACCAAAGTTCGTAAGTACGCAGTAATAATTCAGCAAAATCAACTAAGCCAGCACGATCACACGCATCTTGATAAATTTTATAAATTTCTACCCATTTCCGTGATTCTTTATCTTTTGTTTCAATCTGCTCAGGACGTAATCCGAGGTCTTTTTTGCTATTGATAAACCAGCAAGCTTGTTTTGGTGGATATAGCCCTTCATCAATACTATAAGATTTAATCAAGCGTTTAATTAAGCGTAATTGATCTTCAGAATCAAGAATTTGGAAATCTTGTGGTAAGCCTGCATCTAACGCATGGCGGCGTAATAAACGATGTGCCAAACTGTGGAAAGTCCCCACCCACATACCAAAAGGGGGTTGTAGATGATCTTTTAATAAGGATTCAATCCGATGACGCATTTCAGCTGCGGCTTTATTGGTAAAGGTTACTGCCATAATAGCGGCTTCACTCACATTTTCTACACCAATTAACCAAGCAATCCGATAGGTTAACACCCGTGTTTTGCCACTACCTGCCCCTGCGAGAACTAAATAGTTTCCTAACGGTGCAGCTACGGCTTCACGTTGTCGATCATTTAAGCCATCTAAAAGTTCGGAGAAATCCATCATTATCCTTCCCATATTGTGGTTTTAGCAAATGCGCCAAATTATAACATCAAATATCAATTTAAATTGGGTGAGTACTAAAATCATGCTTAAATGAAAGTTAATAGGGGAGTAATACAAGTATAAATTTTATAGTTGTATCTTTTATATTTGAGACTTAACAATAATAGTTAAGCACTTTGTCGGCGTACAAACTTGAATGGTAGTTCAATGATTTTTTCTGCAGGTGAATTTCCAGCCAAAAATTGAATTAAAGTTTGTGCTCCTAGCTTGCCAATTTCAAAACGAGGCGTAGCAATAGTAGTTAGTGTTGGATTTAATACTTTAGCAAAATCTAAGTCATTGAAACCAACAATATCTAAATCTTTGCCTACTTTTATCCCTCTACGAGAACACTCCATGATAGCGCCAGCCGCAATATCGTCATTTACAAAGAAAATAGCATCGGTATCAGGCCATTGATATAAAATCTCAATTAAAGCTTCTGCTCCGCTAACGAAAGAAGTTTTTTCTTGTAAGGTAAAGTGTCGATCTATTGGAAGATTATTAGCAGTTAACACGTCTTCCCAAGCCCTTTTTCTTAATAAAGCACGACTATCTAACCAAGAAGAACAGAGAGCTATATGTTGCCGTTGTTTGTTATTCACTAAAAAATGAATTAAATATTCTGCAGCGGCATATTGGTTAATCCCAATATTGGCAAGAAAATGAGGGTTTTCATAGATATGCATTAATTCTATTGTTGGGATATTTGTAGTATTTAATAGATTGATTGTTTTTTGTGTATGGTATGTTTCGGTAAGAATAAATCCATCGACATTTTGCTGCATATATTTTTCAATAATGCGTTGTTCTTCAAGTGGGGTATAAGAGAAATCACTAATTAATAAGTTGTAATTATATTGATCACAAACTTCTTTCACACCATCAATTACCTCTTTAAATACATCATTACTAAAAGAGGGAATTAATAATACGATTGAATTACTTGAAGATGAAGCTAATGATTTGGCAATACTATTAGGTATGTAATTCATTTTTTTACACATTTTTTCTATTCTTACTCTCATTTCTTGTGAAACAAGAGAGGGATTATTAATTCCTCTAGAAACGGTGGATTTATTCACGCCTAAAGCTTTTGCAATATCATCAATAGTGGTGCGTCTTTTCATAAAAATAGGTTAAGTCATTAAATTTTAGCTAGCTGTATTTTATCTGAAATCATTCTTTTTTTGAAACTGATCACAATTTAAACAAAAAAATATTGCAAGTTAAATATTAACATAATACTTTTAAGCAACCGGTTGCATTATTATAAAGAGAGGAAAGAAATGGTTAAACATATTCAATCAAAATGTATTAAGGTTTCTGGAGTTCATCAAATTCAAATCACTAACACAGAGATAAAAGCAATATATCAAAATGAAGTAATTGTGAAAATATTAAGAGGTGGCATTTGTGGATCAGATATTCATTATTATAACGAAGGTGGTATTGGTAATTTTAGTTTAAAACATCCTATGATATTAGGACATGAAGTTATTGGTATTTTAGAAGATAAAATGCAATCGGTTGCAGTAAATCCAAGTAAGCCATGTTTGCATTGTAAGTTTTGTTTAAGTGGAAAGTCGAATCAATGTTTAAATATGCGCTTTTTTGGTAGTGCGATGTTAAACCCTCATGTAGATGGTGGTTTTTCACAATATGTCGTGGTAAGAGATGATCAGGTTATTCCTTATGATAATAAAATCCCTAGTAAGGTTATGGTTTTTGCTGAACCTTTAGCAGTTGGTATCCATGCAGTTAATCAAGCTGGTTCTTTAGTTGGGAAAAAGGTTCTTGTTACTGGCTGTGGTCCGATCGGTTCATTATTGATAGCAGCTTGTAAACAAGCTGGAGCAGTAGAAATTGTTGCTGCAGATATTCAATCTTCTTGTCGTGAAAGTGCAATCAAAATGGGAGCAACATCAACGATTAATCCTTTAGATAATCATGAAGAATATTTTGCAGATAAAGGTTATTTTGATGTGAGTTTTGAGGCTTCTGGTGTAGTAAGTGCGATTAATTTTGCAATCGATGCGACTAAAGCTACTGGTACGATTGTACAAATTGGTATGGCAAAAGGAGAAGTCGCAATTCCATTGACCAAATTTCTAGCAAAAGAATTGACTTATAAAGGGGCATTCCGTTTTACCAATGAGTTTGAGATCGCAGTTCGCTGGTTAGAAAAAGGATTAATTGATCCTTTACCGTTATTATCACATGAGTATTCATACCAAGAGGCTGAAAAAGCTTTACAGATAGCAAGTGATAAAAGTGTTGCGATAAAAGTACAACTTAATTTTGAGGAATAGGATCATGAATATATTTGATTTAAAAGGAAAAAGAGCGCTTATCACAGGTTCAGCTCAAGGGATAGGCTTTTTGCTAGCGAATGGTTTAGCAGAATATGGTGCAGAAATTATTGTTAATGATATTAACCATGAAAAAGCGCTAATTGCGGTGAATAAACTAAAAGAGAAAGGTTTTACTGCCTATGCAGTTCCTTTTGATGTAACTAATAAAAAAGAGATTGAAAAAAATATTGCCAAGATTGAAGAGCAAATTGGAGGAATTGATATTTTAATTAATAATGCGGGCATTCAACGTCGTTACCCTCTTTTAGAGTTTCCAGAACAAGATTGGGATAGTGTTATCAATATTAATCAGAAAGCTGTTTTTTTGATGATTCAAGAAGTCGGTAAATACATGGTGCAGCGTCGTGCAGGGAAAATCATTAACATTTGCTCAATGCAAAGTGAATTAGGGAGAGATACGATTACACCTTATGCCGCATCAAAAGGCGCCGTGAAGATGATCACTAGAGGAGCCTGTGTAGAACTTGCTCGTTACAATATCCAAGTGAATGGCATTGCGCCAGGTTATTTCAAAACTGAAATGACTAAAGCACTCGTTGAAAATCAACAGTTTACCCAATGGTTATGCCAGAGAACGCCAGCCAATCGTTGGGGAGATCCTGAAGAATTAATTGGATCTGCTGTATTTCTTTCTTCTAAAGCCTCTGATTTTGTCAATGGCCATCTGTTGTTTGTTGATGGTGGTATGTTAGCGGCTGTCTAAACAACTACTATTTTAAGGAGTGTATTATGAACCTCAAAAAATCTTTGTTATTTATCTCATTAGCAAGCATGATGTCATTTGCTGTATCGGCTGCTGAAATTAACTTAAAATTTGAAAGTTCTAATTTTGCAGGTGAGAAAGTTTACGAGATCCAAAAACAGTGGACAGACAATATTGAGAAAGTATCTAATGGTAGAATCAGTATTGAATTATTACCTTTAGATTCAGTGCTGAAGTCTAGTGATATGCTTTCTGGTGTTCGTAATAAAATTATTGATGGTGCGGTTGCTACTGCTGCAATGTATGCAGGAACTGATCCGGGATTTGGTTTAATAGGTGATACAATTTCTGCATGGAATAGTGATGAAGATATTTTAAGCTTTTACTATAACGGAGGCGGTTTTGAAGTTGTTGATGAAATCTTTCAAAAGTATGGAGCAAAATTAATTGGGGTATCTGTTACTGGTGCAGAATCATTACCATCAAAAGTGAAAATTAGCCAAGTAGATGAGTTTAAAGGTGTAAAAATCAGAGCGCCATCTGGCCCAATTCAAAAATTATTCGCAAAATTAGGTGCTTCTCCTGTGGGATTACCTGGTTCAGAAATCTATACCAGTTTAGAAAAAGGAATTATCGATGCAGCGGATTTCTCAACTTTTGCTAATAATCAAGCACAAGGTGTACATGATATTGCCAAATATCCTATTTATCCGGGAATTCACTCTTCACCAGCAGTACATATGATTATGAATTTAAAAACTTGGCAGGCTTTATCGTCAGCAGATCAAGAATTTCTTATTACCTATTTTAAAGGTATGGCATTAGATACGTTAATTAAGGCGCATTATGAAGATAAGTTAGCGTATCGAGAAGCTGTAGAAAAAGGTGTTCAGCCTGTTGCTTGGTCGCCAGAAGAAACCAAAAAAGTAAGAAGTGCTGCAAAAGAAATTTGGCAGGAAATTGCTCAACAATCTGAAATCGGTAATCAGTATTACCAAGTCTTATTAAAATTCCTTACTTCTCAAGGAATGGTACAGTAAACCATAACAATGAATAAGGCTAATTATAAGCCTTATTCATTAAGGAGCTGGAAATGTCTTTATCTCACTCATTATTCCGTCTATGTGATACCTTAGATCAGCTATTTATAAAGATAGGTTATTACGTTTCTTATCTTTTCTTATTTATTGTTGCGATTGGTTTTTACGAAGTCGTAGCTCGTTATCTTTTTTCTAGCCCAACAATATGGGTACATGAAGTAACTACTTTTCTTGTTAGCTTATCATTGCTGTATGGAGGTGTAGCTTGTTATGCAAATAATAAGCACATTGCTATGATTTTTATTCGTGAACAATTTTCTCCAAAAGTAAGATGGATATTAGCGTTATTAGTAGAGTTTTTAGTTTTTATCTTTTTTATTTTATTAAGTTATGGGGCATATCTTTCTGCAATAGAAGCGTTATTTACCCCAATGGGAACATTCAAAATGCAGACATCTGGTACAGTATTGGATATGCCATTTCCAGCGATTGAGAAAACATTTTTCTTTATTTCTTGTTTGATGGTTCTTTTTCTTTCTGTATTGCATATTTTTCGCCATATTAGATCAAAGAATCAGGAGGTGAAATCATGATGAGCTCTCTTGGTATTGGTATAGGTACTCTCATCATTTTTTTGATGATGTTGTCGTTACTTTTTGTAGGTATGCCATTGGGTTTTTTAACAGGACTTATTGCACTAGTGATTTCTTATCTTTGGTTTGATACAACCTCTATTATGCAGATGGTTGCGGCAAGGGTAACCGATTTTACTTCTTCTTATACTTTTGTTGCTGTGCCAATGTTTGTATTAATGGCGACATTATTAGATAGAACCGGTATTGCGCGAGATTTATATAACGCAATGCGTATTATTGGAGGGCGTTTAAAGGGAGGGGTTGCTGTTCAATCAATGTTTGTTGCGGTGTTGTTAGCTACAATGTCAGGTATTATTGGCGGTGAAACTGTATTACTGGGAATGTTAGCATTACCTCAAATGTTACGTTTAGGTTATAACAAGAATTTAGCTATTGGTACGGTCGTTGCTGGTGGTGCATTAGGCACAATGGTACCGCCAAGTATTGTATTAATTATTTATGGAATGACTGCTAATGTTTCGATTGGAGGCTTATTTCTAGCTGCAGTGCCAATATCTATATTGTTATCTTTACTTTATATTGGCTATATTCTTACACTTTGTTATTTGAAACCAAATTATGGACCTGCAATGGCAGAAAGTGAATGCCAACAGCTTACAAAAGAAGATATTAAAAAGATTATTCATGATATTGCCATTCCAGTAGCTATTGCTACTTGGATTTTGGGTAGTATTTATGGTGGGATTGCTTCTATTACAGAATCTGCTTGTATTGGTGTAGTTGGTGTTATTTTAGCTGCATTCTATCGTAAAGAGTTAAATTTCAAAATTATCCAAGAATCGCTAAAACATACTATTAATACTGTAGGTATGATTATTTGGGTAGGTATTGGTGCAACAATGATTATTGGTATTTATAACTTGATGGGGGGAGATAGATTTATTGCTAACTTGTTTGCAAGTCTAAATGCACCTCCAATTTATACTATCATTATCATGATGATTATCCTTTTGATCTTAGGAATGTTCTTAGATTGGATTGGTGTTGCAATGCTTACTATGCCAATTTTTGTACCAATTATTACTGCACTTGGCTATGATCCGATTTGGTTTGGGGTGTTGTTTTGTGTGAATATGCAAGTTTCATTCCTTAGCCCGCCTTTTGGTCCAGCAGCATTTTATTTGAAGAGTGTTGCGCCTGAAGGCGTTGAGTTAACTGACATCTTCCGATCTGTGTGGCCTTTTATTTCATTACAAATTTTAGTTCTGGTTGTACTGTTAGTTTATCCAGAGTTAACCACTTTACTTCTTTAAAAGATAAAGACCACCTCACAATGGTGGTCTTATTTTTCTTATAACCTATTTTTGTATTTAACAAAAATATAGTGAGTAACAGTGAATCAATTTAATGGTATGAAATAGAACGGAAAGTTATACCAATTTTAGGTTGTTTTTTAGATTTTTTCCTTGTAGAGTAAATAGCGTTAGTCGGGGTGCTGCCTAGCAGCTGAGATAATACCCGTGAACCTGATACAGTTAACACTGACGTAGGAAACTAATTATGCAATCAGTTCAATATTCTTCATTTATTTCTATTTTTCCCTTTAATTTACTTTTTAGTGTGCGTTATCTAGATCGTTGTTATTAATGGATCTAGCAATGAGCGCTATGCACATGTATCTCCTACCCCTCCCCTCTTTTTTCTGGGAAATGACAATTTATTGCTTTTTGCATTAAATGATATGGCACAACAAATCGAGTAAGGAAATTTTATGCAACTTCATTACATTGAAAAAATTCGGCAAACCAATCCATTAATTCATAATATTACCAATATTGTTGTGGCGAATTATGTTGCTAATGGGCTATTAGCTTTAGGGGCTTCTCCGATTATGGCTGATGCTGTAGAAGAGATGGAAGCGTTAGCAAAATTGAGCTCTGCATTAGTATTAAACATTGGTACATTAGATTCAGTGAAAGTAGCGTCTATGCTTGTTGCAGGTAAAGCAGCGAATCAACAAGGTATTCCAGTGGTGTTAGATCCAGTAGGCGTGGGAGCGACTACCTATCGTCAGCAAGTGGTGGCGGAACTCTTGCAACAAGTCAAATTTAGTGCGATTCGAGGTAATGCGGGTGAAATGGCACAATTAGCGGGCATAGATTGGCAAGCAAAAGGCGTTGATGCAGGAAGTGGAGCAGGTGATGTGGTATTGATAGCACAAACTGTAGCGCAGCGTTATCAGTGTATCGCTGCTGTCAGTGGTACAACCGATTATATTAGTGATGGTCAACAAGTTGCCAAAATTACAAATGGTACAGCAATGTTTCCTAAAATTACGGGATCAGGTTGTTTACTGGGAGCGGTGATAGGTGCATTTTTGGCAATTAATCAACAAAATTCATTTCAAGCGGTAACTCAAGCCTGTACTGCCTATGCGGTTGCAGGGGAGATTGCAGCAAAGAGCTTACAACCTACTCAATATGGGCAGTTTTATCTTGGATTACTCGATAGCTTAGCTCAACTAGATGATCAAAAGGTTACTGAATGTGCACGAGTTGAAGTGATTGGGGGATAAGATGAGCCAAATAGTACAAGTATTAACGATTGCTGGTTCAGATAGTGGTGGTGGAGCGGGTATTCAGGCCGATTTAAAAACGTTCCAGATGCGCTATGTTTTCGGTATGAGCGTGCTTACTGCGGTTACGGCACAAAATACGTTAGGGGTAACTGATATTCATTTAATCCCAACTTCTACAATTTGTTCACAATTAGATGCGATCTATCAAGATTTTTCACCAAATGCGGTCAAGATAGGTATGTTAGGGACTGCCGAAATTATTGAATGTGTGGCAGCCTATCTTCGAAAATATGCAGTGAGAAATTTAGTAGTTGATCCTGTGATGATTGCCAAAGGTGGAGCGAGTTTATTAGAGCAGAGTGCAGTACAAGCAATGCGTCAATCATTATTACCTTTAGCAGATGTGATCACCCCTAATTTACCCGAAGCAGAGGCATTAACTGGGGTAAAAATACTTAATGAATCTGCGGTTGAACAGGCTGCCAAAATCTTACAGGGAATGGGAGCAAAAACAGTCGTGATTAAAGGTGGGCATCGGGATAACTCACAAAGTACCGTTTGTCGAGATTGGATTTTTAGTCCTGAGGGTAATCTCGTATTAGAACGACCTCGTTTTGCAACTCAACAAACACACGGTACGGGCTGTACCTTTTCTGCGTGTTTAGCGGCGGAATTAGCTAAAGGGAAATCCTTATTAGAATCATGTCAAATTACTAAAGATTTTGTAACAGCAGCGATCTCTCACCCTTTAAATATTGGTCATGGGCATGGACCAACTAATCATTGGGCTTATGCTCAATTAGGAGCAACTGATGAATAGCGAAATTTTGCGTTGTTATTTAGTGGCTGGCACCCAAGATTGTCGGCATTTACCTGAATATAAACAAAGTCCGCAAGTTGCATTATTAACTCGGTTAGAAGCCGCTTTCCAACAAGGAGTAACCTGTTATCAATTCCGAGAAAAAGGGACTTTTTCTTTACAAGATCCACAACAAATCGAACAACTCGCGCGTGAATGTCAGGTATTATGCCGACAATATAATGTCCCTTTTATTGTAAATAATGAAGTATGGTTAGCAGAAAAATTACACGCAGATGGTATTCATGTAGGACAAAAAGATTGTCCTGTTGAGCAAGTCGTTCAATATTTATCCCACCCTATGTTGATTGGTTTATCGGTTAATACGTTAGCACAAGCCTTACAACATAATACAACCAGTGATGTGAATTATTATGGTTGTGGACCGATTTTCCCTACGCAATCTAAATCCGATGCCGAACAAGCGGTCGGGATTGAGTTTATCCAAAGGCTACGTGAGAATGGGGTTACTAAACCATTGGTGGCGATTGGAGGAATTAAAGCGGAACATGCGAAACCATTATGTCAAGCAGGTGCAGATGGGGTGGCAGTGATTTCAACCATTATGCAAGCAGAAAATCTATCAGGAACGATTCAGATGATTTTGAGAAGTTTATAGTTATCAGCTCAAAGCATAATAGGATTATCTTATTAACTCCTTTCTTTATAATCTAAGATTATTAATTGATAAGATATAGATTAATCAATAATATAAGTACAAAAATATTAAAGGATAGGAGTAAATTAATGACAGGTACACAACAACGTGCAGAACTACAACGCCGTATTTGGCAGATTGCCAATGATGTACGAGGATCAGTCGATGGCTGGGATTTTAAACAATATGTTTTGGGGACATTGTTTTATCGCTTTATCAGCGAGAATTTTGCCAATTTTTTTAATGATGACAACACCCATTATGCCCATTTATCAGATGAGATTATCACCCCTGAAATCAAAGAAGATGCGATTACTGTCAAAGGCTATTTTATCTACCCCTCCCAGCTTTTTGAAAATGTAGCAAAAAATGCCCATCAAAATGATCAGCTGAATACCGATTTAAAAGCAATTTTTGATGCCATTGAAAGCTCGGCGGTGGGCTATCCATCAGAAAATGATATCAAAGGCTTGTTTGCCGATTTTGACACCACGAGCAACCGCTTGGGCAATACTGTTGAAGATAAAAACAAGCGCCTAGCTGCCGTGCTAAAAGGCGTGGCAGAGCTTGATTTTGGGCATTTTGAAAACAATCAAATCGATTTATTTGGCGATGCTTATGAGTTTCTAATCTCCAATTATGCCGCCAATGCAGGCAAATCGGGAGGCGAGTTTTTTACCCCACAAAATGTCTCTAAATTGATTGCCAAACTGGCTCTGCATGGACAAGCAAGCGTAAATAAAATTTATGACCCTGCTTGTGGCTCTGGCTCGCTTTTGTTGCAAGCCAAAAAGCAATTTGATGAACGCCAGATTGAAGAAGGCTTTTTCGGGCAAGAAATCAACCACACCACTTACAACCTCGCTCGTATGAATATGTTTTTGCACAATATTAATTATAACAAATTCAATATTCAGCTTGGCGATACTCTGCTCAATCCACTACATAATGATGAAAAGCCCTTTGATGCGATTGTTTCTAATCCGCCATATTCGGTGAAATGGATTGGCAGTGATGACCCAACCTTAATCAACGATGAACGCTTTGCTCCAGCCAGCGTGCTTGCCCCAAAATCTAAAGCTGATTTTGCTTTTATTTTGCACGCATTAAGCTACTTATCTGCCAAAGGCAAAGCGGCGATTGTTACCTTTCCAGGTATTTTTTACCGTGGCGGAGCGGAGCAGAAAATCCGTAAATATCTGGTGGATAATAACTATATTGAAACCGTGATTGCCCTTGCACCAAATCTATTTTATGGCACAAGCATTGCGGTGAACATTCTTATACTAGCCAAAAACAAAAACACCACCGATATTCAGTTTATTGACGCTAGTAGTTATTTTAAAAAGGAAACTAATAATAATGTCCTCACCGATGAACATATTGACCAAATTTTAGCCCACTTTACAGGCAAACAAGATATTGCCCATATCGCCAAAATGGTGGATTATCAAACCCTTGTGGAGAATGATTACAATCTTTCGGTTAGCACCTATGTAGAAGCCAAAGATACTCGAGAAGTGATTGATATTGCTGTACTAAACCAAGAAATTAGCAAAACAGTCGCCAATATCGACCGCTTGCGAGCAGAAATTGGCGAGATTGTGAGGGAAATTGGCGAACACCGATAGAAAATGGTACTTTTCTATCGGTGAGAGAATAAATACCGATAGAAAATGGCACTTTTCTATCGGTGAGAAAGTGGATACTGATAGAAAAACGCACTTTTCTATCAGTGAGAGAATAAATACCGATAGAAAAACGCACTTTTCTATCGGTGAGAAGGTAGGTAATGATAGAAAATCATACTTTCTTGGAAAACTGATTAGTTAGGGACAAAAAATGAATAACATAAATTTTTTTGATTGCCACGTTACAGAATTACCATTGCCCGTAGAGCAATTTGAAACGGTGGCTATTTTGAAAAAACTAGCCACCGCCAATAGAGCATTGGCAGAGTTGAAAGGTGTATTGCTGTCTATTCCTAATCAAGCCATCTTATTAAATACGCTATCTTTACAAGAAGCTAAGCATAGTTCGGAAATTGAAAATATTATCACTACACAAGATGAGCTATTTAAAGCAGATTTAAATGAGGAGTATTTTAATAACCCAGCAGCTAAAGAGGTTCAAAAATACAGTTTGGCTTTACACTACGGTTTTTTAGAAATCCAAAAAGATAAAATTATTCGCCTTAATACGCTCATTGGTGTTCAAAATTGCTTAGAAGAAAACAAGGCAGGATTAAGAGTATTGCCAAACACAGTACTAAAAAATTCAGTAGGTAAAACCGTTTACACGCCACCACAGCATAAAGATGATATTCAAAGATTGATGAATAATTTAATCACCTTTATCAATGATGATGAGCAGATGCCTGACACAGATCCACTCATTAAAATGGCAATTATTCATCATCAATTTGAGAGTATTCACCCCTTTTATGACGGCAATGGCAGAACAGGGCGAATTTTGAATATTTTATATCTGGTGCAACAAGAATTATTAGATATTCCTGTGCTATACCTTAGCCGTTATTTAATACAACACAAACAAACTTACTATGAGCTATTGCAGAAGGTAAGAGAAACAGGGCAATGGGAAGAATGGACTTTATTTATGTTAGACGCAGTGGCAGACACCGCTAAATCAACCTTGATATTAATTCAAGAGATAAAAAAACAAATGCAAACTTTCAAACATCGCTTGCGTGATGAGTTACCCAAAATCTATAGGCAAGAACTACTCAATCAATTATTTAAACACCCTTATACTAAGATTGAATTTATCGAAAAAGAACTAAATGTCAGCTGGCAAACAGCAAAACGCTATTTAGAAGAAATCACTAAAATTGGTCTGTTAGAAAAAGCGAAAATTGGCAAATATAATTATTATATTAATAAGCCTTTGTTTGAGCTTTTCTTAAATTATTAAGGCTATAATAAAAGGCTAAATCAGATGAGAAACAACACATTTTTAGAACAACTACTACAAGGGCAAGCGGTGGAGTGGAAGCCGTTAGGGGAAGTGGCTAGCTTACAGCGAGGTAGAGTGATTTCTAAACAATATCTTGATGAGAATAGAGGCGATTATCCCGTTTATAGTTCACAAACAGTTAATAATGGGGAAATTGGTAAAATAAATACTTTTGACTTTGAAGGTGAGTATGTTAGCTGGACAACTGATGGTGCTAATGCAGGAACAGTATTTTACAGAAATGAGAAGTTTTCAATCACTAATGTTTGTGGATTGATCACTATTAAAGATAATCTACAGCTAAATTATAAATTTTTATTTTATTGGTTATCTACAGAAGCCAAAAAATATGTATATGCAGGTATGGGAAATCCTAAATTAATGAGTAATCAAATGGAAAAGGTGCAAATCCCCATCCCCCCTCTATCCGTACAACAAGAAATCGTGCGGATTTTGGATACTCTTACCGCCCTTACCAGCGAGCTTACCAGCGAGCTTACACTACGCCAAAAACAATATCAATACTATCGTGATATGTTATTGAATTTTAATGAAAATACCCATAGGGGGGGGTAAGTAGCCCTTTTATTTCGGCTGCGGTTGAGTGGAAAATGTTGGGAGAGGTTTTAATATCTCTAAAAACTGGATTAAACCCACGCAGTTTTTTCACATTAAATACACAAGATGCTAATAATTATTATGTAACCATAAGAGAATTAAAAAACGGAAAAATTATTTTTAGTGAAAAAACTGATCGTATAAATGATGAGGCTTTAAAATTGTGTAACAATCGTTCTAATCTTGAAGTTGGTGATGTTTTATTTTCTGGTACAGGAACAATAGGGGAAACTGCTGTTATTAAATCAGAGCCAAAAAATTGGAATATAAAAGAAGGTGTTTATACATTGAAGCCAAATAAATCATTTATTATTTCTAAATTTTTAATGTATGTTCTCAGGGCAGACAGTATAAAAGAAAAAATAATGGAAAAGGTTGCAGGAGGGACAGTTAAAAGTATTCCTATGAAAGAACTAAAAAATATTCAAATCCCGCTCCCACCAATAGAAACACAAAAGCAGATTGTGGAGATTTTAGATAAATTCGATACTCTAACCAATTCCATTAGTGAAGGTTTGCCTCGTGAGATTGAGCTACGGCAAAAGCAATATGAATATTATCGGGAGATGTTGTTAGGGTTTAAATAATAGCAAGGTATAATTA
The DNA here is from genome assembly GCF_042433055.1 of Gallibacterium trehalosifermentans. Classification (NCBI taxonomy): domain Bacteria; kingdom Pseudomonadati; phylum Pseudomonadota; class Gammaproteobacteria; order Pasteurellales; family Pasteurellaceae; genus Gallibacterium; species Gallibacterium trehalosifermentans. Next base: position 16,408 of record NZ_JBHLWB010000002.1, on the reverse strand, counting down.
TGGCGAAGACACTCAATGAGATAGCAAAAGAACTTAAAGATCAAGATAAAAAAGTTCAGCTGATTTATGCTTTTAATGGGACGGGGAAAACTCGCCTTTCAAAAATACTAAAAGATATTGTAAAGCAAAATATTGATGATAGTATTCTAACTCGTTATAAAATTCTTTATTATAATGCCTTTACAGAAGACTTATTCTATTGGGATAATGATCTACAAACAGATCAAAAGCCTGTATTAAAAATTCAAGAAAATTCTTTTACTAATTGGATTTTGCAAGAGCAAGGGCAGGATCAAAATATTATTACGCATTTCCAACGTTATACAAATGATAAATTAACACCTCGCTTTAATCAAGAATATTTAAGAAACCCACAAGATAAAAATTCAAGAGTAAAAAGTTATTCTGAAGTAAGATTTTCTTTAACACGAGGCAATGATGAGGAAAACGATTTAAACCATATTAAAATTTCTAAAGGGGAAGAAAGCAATTTTATTTGGTGTGTGTTTTATGCCTTATTAGAGCTTGTGATTGAGCAGTTAAATATCCCTGAACCTAGTGATCGTGAAACAGATCAATTTGATGAGTTAGAGTATATTTTTATAGATGATCCTGTTAGTTCTTTAGATGAAAATTATTTAATTGAAATGGCAATAGATATTGCTCAGTTAATTAAATCAAGTAAATCCGATTTAAAATTTATTATTACCACTCATAATCCTTTATTTTATAATGTATTATGGAATGAACTTGATAAAGCAAATAAGTATGTGCTTAAAAAATATGAAAATGGTGATTTTGAGTTATTAAAACAAAATAATGATACACCTTTTTCTTTTCACCTTTTTTTGAAATCTGAGATTGAATTAGCATTAAAAAATGATGAGTTACAAAAATACCATTTTAATTACTTAAGAAATATTTTAGAAAAACTAGCAACATTTTTAGGCTATGAAAAATGGGGAGAATTATTGCCGAAAGATCCTGATGGGAGCAACCCAACAGTGGCAAGAATTATCAATTTATGTAGTCATTCTCAACATTCTAGTGAAGAGGTTACGATGCTTGTTGAACGTAATAAAGTAGTGATACGAAATTTAATCAATTTACTTGATGAGACTTATCGATTTAAATCAGGGAAATAATAATAGATTGTTAGATGATTAAGGCTGTTATTTACTAATTATCTATCCAAACTAAAAAAAGAATATTACGCCATTAAGTGAATAATTATGAATATCTACACCATCAAAAATAATGATTTCGTTGAAATTAAAGAAAAGCCCTTTACGCTGGAAAAAGACATTCAGAAATTGTTTGAATGCCATCTTGAGCAAATTATGGGGCTAAGATTGGTGCGTAGTGAATTTAGCATTAAAAATAAACGCATTGATACGTTGGCTTATGATGAGGACGCACAAACATTTATTATTATCGAATATAAGAAAGAGAAAAATGCCAGTGTTGTTGATCAAGGCTTTACTTATCTTGCGTTAATGTTGGAAAACAAAGCCGATTTTGTGTAGAACATCAAGAACAATTTCAAAGCACGTTAAAAATCGGCGATGTGGATTGGTCGCAGGTGCGAGTGATTTTTGTCTCCCAATCTTTTACCGAAAACCAAAAACAAGCCACCAATTTTAAAGATATTGCTATTGAGTTATACGAAATCAAGCGTTTTGCTAATGAAACGGTGCTGATTCGTGAAATTAAAAAATCCAAGTCAGCCACCAGTATTAAACCATTAACCGAGCAAACACCTGAGTTAAATGCTGTTGCCAAAGAAATCAAAATTTATAGTGAAGAAGAGCATCAATCGGCAACTACCGTGCATATTGCTGAGTTGTATGAAACTTTTAGAGAGGCTATTTTAGCCTTAGATAATGACATTGAGATAAAACCACAAAAACAATATATCGCTTTTAAAAAGCAAAAAAATATTGTGTGTTTGCAATTACAAAAAAGCAAGATCAAAATCTATATTGGTGTATCTGCTGGTTTACTTGATGATGCTAAGGGACTCAGTAAAAATGTGGCAAATGTTGGGCATAACGGTACAGGCGACTATTTGATTGAAGTAACCGATACCAGTAATTTAGAATATATTATGAGCTTGATTAAACAGGCATTGCCGAGATAAATGAAACATATAATTAATGGATAGAAAATATTATGGTTATAGCTTATGGTAAAAGCAGTGTAAATATTGTCGTGAGCTATTGCTGGGGTATAAACAAGCATAAGCAAGATTTCTCCCTTTTTAAGCAAGGCTAATCTAATTTTATAACATATTGAAAAACAACCATTTATTTTTATTAAGCAAAATTTAGGGTTAAATAAGCAAGATTTTTAAGGGTAATACAATGAGCACACAAACCACCCCCATCGCAGAAACGGATAATTTTATCATTTTAGAGAAATACGAGAAAATTGAGCAAGGCTCGCAGTATCAAACTGAAGCGGATTTAGAGCGTGAGCTGATTGCTGATTTAGTCGCTCAAGGCTATGAATACCGCAAGGATTTAAACACGCCTGAAAAATTGCTTGCGAATGTGCGTGTGCAACTTGAAAAGCTCAATGATGTACGCTTTAGTGATAGCGAATGGGGGAGGTTTGTGGCAGAGTATTTGGATCGACCGTCTGAAAATCTGCTGGATAAAACGGATAAAATTCACCGCAATTATATTTATGATTTTGTCTTTGATAATGGGCGAATTCAAAATATTTATTTGCTGGATAAGAAAAACATTCATCGTAACTGTGTGCAGGTGATTAATCAGTTTGAACAACAGGGAAAACACGCCAACCGCTATGATGTCACAATTCTAGTCAATGGCTTGCCACTGGTGCAAATTGAGCTGAAAAAACGGGGCATTGCTATTCGTGAGGCCTTTAATCAAATTCATCGTTATACTAAGGAAAGTTTTAACACAGAACATTCACTGTTTAAGTATTTGCAAATTTTTGTGATTTCAAATGGCACGGACACTCGCTATTTTGCCAATACCACCAAGCGAGATAAAAACAGCTTTGATTTTACTATGCACTGGGCAAGATCGGATAATAGCCTTATCAAAGATTTAAAAGATTTTACCGCCACTTTTTTAAAAAAAGAAACATTGCTTAGTGTGCTTATTCATTATTGCGTATTTGATGTGAGCAAAACGCTTTTAATTATGCGACCCTATCAAATTGCTGCTGCGGAGCGGATTTTATGGAAAATTAAAAGCGCTTATGAAAACAAAATCTGGAGCAAACCTGAAAGTGGGGGCTTTATTTGGCACACCACAGGTTCGGGCAAAACTTTAACCAGCTTTAAAGCCGCGCGCTTGGCAACCGAATTGCCGTTTATTGATAAAGTCTTTTTTGTGGTGGATAGAAAAGATTTAGACTATCAAACGATGAAAGAATACCAACGCTTTTCGCCTGATAGCGTGAACGGCTCAGAAAGCACTAAGGGACTAAAACGCAATATTGAAAGCGAGGATAACAAAATCATCGTTACCACCATTCAAAAGCTCAATAATCTGATGAAATCAGAAGATAGTTTGGCAATTTACCATAAACAAGTGGTGTTTATTTTTGATGAATGCCACCGTTCACAATTTGGCGAAGCACAAAAAAATCTGAAAAAGAAATTCAAAAAATTCTGCCAATTTGGTTTTACAGGCACGCCAATTTTTCCTGAAAATGCCCTAGGTGCTGAAACTACAGCCAGTGTATTTGGGAGAGAGTTGCATTCTTATGTGATTACCGATGCCATTCGTGATGAAAAAGTGCTGAAATTTAAAGTTGACTACAATAATGTACGACCTCAGTTTAAAGAATGTGAGCAAGAACAAAATTTAGAAAAATTGACCGCACTTGAAACTAAATTAGCACTGCAACATCCTGAGCGTATCAAAGAAATCGCAAGCTATATTTTAGATAATTTTAAACGTAAGACTCACCGCTTAAACCCGACAGGTAAAGGCTTTAATGCGATGTTTGCTGTCAGCAGTGTGGACGCAGCCAAACTGTATTATGAAACCTTTAAAACCCTGCAAAAAGGCAATCCAAAGCCGTTAAAAATTGCCACCATTTTCTCCTTTGCTGCCAATGAAGCACAAAATGCGATAGGTGAAATTGAAGATGAAGGATTTGAACCAACAGCAATGAAAAGCTCGGCAAAAGAGTTTTTACAGGCGGCTATTGATGACTATAACGCGTATTTTAGAACCAATTACGGTGTAGATAGCCGTGAATTTCAAAATTATTATCGTGATTTAGCCAAACGGGTAAAAGATCAAGAAATTGATTTACTTATTGTGGTAGGAATGTTTTTAACTGGCTTTGATGCACCGAGTTTAAACACTTTATTTGTCGATAAAAACTTGCGTTATCACGGCTTAATTCAAGCCTATTCTCGCACCAATCGTATTTTTGATGCCAGCAAAACCTTTGGCAATATCGTCACCTTCCGTGATTTAGAACAAGCCACCATTGATGCCATTACTTTATTTGGCGATACAAACACCCGCAATGTGGTGCTAGAAAGAAGCTATAGTGACTATATGAATGGCTACACCGATGATGCAGGTAAACATCATCGTGGTTATCTTGATGTGGTCAAAGAACTAACGGAACGTTTCCCTGATCCAGCTAATATTGAAACTGAGCAGGACAAAAAGGCATTTGTAAAATTATTTGGCGAATATTTACGCCTTGATAATATTTTGCAAAATTATGATGAATATAAAGCACCAAGCGAGACAGCAAGCACAGGCAATACTGTTTGTGAGCCTAGTCCAATCTATTCAACTTCAGGCACAACAGGGCTAACCGATCTTCAAGAACAAGATTATCGCTCTACCTACAATGATATTCGAGATTGGCTTCGCACACAAAAACAAGGAGAAGAACAAGATAAAACACGGCTTGATTGGAGCGATGTGGTGTTTGAAGTGGAGCTTTTAAAATCACAAGAGATTAACTTAGATTACATCTTACAACTGGTTTTTGAAAAGCATAAACAACATAATGATAAATCAAGCCTAATCGATGATATTCGCAAAACCATCAGAGCCAGCGTGGGCAATCGTGCCAAAGAGGGCTTGGTGGTCGATTTTATTGAGCAGACTAATTTAGATGAAATTAGTGATAAAACCGCGATGATTGACGCATTCTTCCGCTATGCACAACAAGTGCAACAACAAGAAGCCAACGCTCTAATTGAAAGCGAGAAATTAAACGAAGAAGCCGCCAAACGCTACTTAAAAACCTCACTCAAACGAGAATACGCCAGCGAATACGGTACAGAACTCAATGAAATATTGCCTAAATTAAGTCCGTTAAACCCTGAATATCGAACCAAAAAGCAAACGGTATTTCAAAAAATCGTGGCTTTTGTAGAGAAGTTTAGAGGAATTGGTGGGGAAATTTAATTGGTATATTAACTATAAAAATGGTTGAGATATTTCGGTATGCTCAACCATTTTATATATTGTGGAAAGTCTTTAATCTAGTAGTAAGCTATCATCAGAGATTTTCTCACCACGAGTGCGTTCGAACATTTGTAGGAGATCGGATACGCCCATACTTTTTCGTTTTTCGCCGTTAACGTCTAACACCACTTGCCCTTGATGTAACATTACTGTACGGTCGCCATGGTCTAAAGCCTGTTGCATAGAGTGCGTTACCATCATGACCGTCAGTTGATTTTCTTGTACGATTTTATCGGTTAGTTCCATAACAAAGGCGGCTGTTTTAGGGTCAAGTGCTGCCGTATGTTCATCTAGTAACAAGATACTTGATGGTTGTAATGAAGCCATTAATAAGCTCACAGCTTGACGTTGTCCACCTGAGAGCAATCCCATACGATCGCTTAAACGATTTTCTAAGCCTAGTTTTAGCATGGAAAGTTTTTCACGGAAAAATTCTCGTGTCGATTTTTTCACAAAAAACGAAAGATTTCGGCGTTGTCCTCGTGAATAAGCGAGTGCCATATTTTCCTCAATCGTTAAGCCTTCACAAGTACCGAGCATTGGATCTTGGAAAACACGTGCAACGGCAGCAGATCTTTGCCAGGTAGTTTTGCGAGTAACGTCTTCACCATTCAGATAAATCTTCCCACTATCCACTAAATAATCGCCGCAAATGGCATTTAATAGCGTGGATTTACCCGCTCCATTACTACCGATAACAGTAACAAATTCACCTTTTGAAATATTAAGAGACAGACCTCTTAAAACAGGGTTTTCTATTGGCGTACCACGGTGAAAGGTAATACGCAGATTGTCTAATTTCATCATTCTCTATTACCTCGTTTTGCCAAAAAGCGACTTTTTAATTGTGGCAGGATAAGGACAAAAACAACTAGAATTGCAGTAACCAGATTAAGATCTTGAGCGCCAAACCCAATTTCTCTTAGGGTTTCACTACTTAATGCAATGGCGATAAAGAAACGATAGAGAATAGAACCGATAATGACGGCAAGTGTCAGAATAAATAGGCGTTTTGACGGGATTAACGTTTCACCAATAATTACCGCAGCTAAACCAATTACGATAGTACCAACCCCGATGGACATATCTGCACCGCCTTGTGTTTGTACATATAAGGCACCACCTAAAGCAATTAAAGCGTTGGAAATTGCCATGCCAAGATAAATCATGCGTCCAGTTGGAATACCTTGTGCTTTAGACATTCTTTCATTTGCGCCAGTTGCTCGTACCGCTAAACCAATTTCGGTATTAAAGAACCAATCGAGGATTAGTTTCACTACGATAACGAAACCTAACACCATAAGAGGTTGGATATAAACTTGGTTGCTGGCATCAGCATTAATGAGAGGGTCGAAGATTGTTATTTCACCGAGTAACGGGAGATTTGGTGCGCCCATAATCCGTAAATTTACGGAATAGAGCGCAATCATCACTAAGATACTCGCAAGAAGTTGGAGAATCTTGAGTGAAACGTGTAACCAAGCCGTTACTAAGCCTGTCATTGCTCCTGCAAGCATAGCTATTATTGTCGCAAACCAAGGATCAACTCCGTTGACAATACAAACTGCACAAACTGCACCGCCTAATGGAAAACTGCCATCTGCAGTCAGATCGGGAAAATCTAAAATACGGAAAGAAATCAATACACCTAATGCAACAATAGCATAGATCAAACCAATTTCTAATGCACCTAAAAATAGAACTGAAGTCATAAGCGTTATATTAATTTAACTAACACAAAGAAAAGATAGGTATAACAGTGAGTTATACCTACCGAAAACTTAAAACGATTATTCTTTGATTACTTCTTTAGCTGAATCAACTAATTCTTGTGGTACTTGTACCCCAAATGCTTTAGCTGATTTTAAGTTGAGAAGAAGATCCAGTTTATCCATTGTTTTTACAGGGATATTTCCTGGTTTTTCACCTTTTAGGATAGAAGCGATAATTTTTCCTGTTTCTTCACCTAAGGTGTAGTAGTTATTAGAGAGTGCGGCAATGGCTCCGCGAGCAACGGTCGTCGTATCTGCGGCGATAAGCGGAATACCTGCATCTAAAGCACTTTTATACAGTGATTCGTATGCGGAGACGATACCATTATCAGGTGAGGTATAAATGACATCAACACGACCTTTTAGACTGCGAGCAGCAGTGCTAATATCGGTTGTGCGTGGTGCTGGTGCTTCAATCACAGTAAAGCCGTTTGTTTTACCCGCTTCTTGCAGCTGTTTTAGTACGACTGTAGAGTTGACTTCACCTGAACTATAAACAAAGCCAATGGTTTTTAAGTTAGGGATTAGTTTTTTGATTAAATCAATTTGTGGTTGAATTGGTAACGTATCTGAGGCACCTGTAACGTTACCACCAGAAGCCTGCCAACTTTTTACTAATTTTGCGGCAACAGGATCGGTAATAGCTGAAAAGACAATAGGAATATGACGTGTTGCAGCTGCCGCAGCTTGTGCGCTTGGGGTTCCAATAGCTAAGATAACATCAGGTTTATCACCTACAAATTTACGGGCAATTTGTGCGGCAGTCGCTGTATTACCTTGTGCGCTTTGGAAATCTACTTTAAGGTTTTTACCTTCCTCAAAGCCCTCTTTTTTTAATTCAGCTAAAGCACCTTGACGCACTGCATCTAAGGCTGGGTGTTCTACGATAGCAGTAATGGCTACATTTTTAACATCAGTAGCAAAGGCACTACCAGTTAAGAATGTTGTTGTAGCTAAGGTTGCTAATAAAATTCGTTTAATATTTTTCATATTCGCTCCTCTTATTTTATATTTTGATAAGTCTTTCTTGCTGTAAAATTAAGATTACACTGTATTTTACAGCAAGTGAAAGCAGTTATAACATAGAGCGATTTTATTTAAAAGATCTTTATTTAGTAATGGATTGGGTATTTTTATTTGTATTTTTTATAAATATTATAAATTGTTTTTAGTGTAAATTTTACGTTACACTTTTTTGTTATTGTAAATCTTTCTCTGTTAATACACCTAATGCTAACAACCCTTTTAACACACCATTATGTTCAATATCTTCAGTAATATAGTTAGCTAATTCTTTTAACGATGGGTGGGCATTTCCCATTGCAACGCCAGTACCAACATGGCTGATCATTTCAATATCATTTAAGCCATCACCAAATGCCATCACGTTATCAATCGTCAATCCAAAGTGTTCGACTACCGCATCAATACCGCTTGCTTTTGAGCCTGTTGCCACTAAACAATCCACAGAATATTCGTGCCAACGAACAGTTTTAAATTGTTCACCAAGAATGCCTGATTCAGCAATAAACTGATCTTGTTCAGCAGGATAAAATAGGAGTAACTGAAAAATATCGTGGGTTAGATAGTAATCGGTATCAATAAAATAGCGAGTTGTAATGGGATCAAGCGCTTGTTTTAGTTGTGGAGTGATATTGGAGACGGCAATATCTTCATTACCAACAAACGCATATTCAATCTGATGTTGTTGTAAGAATTGAATAATGCGTTCAATGTCTTGTTTGGCAATAGGGTGTTTTGCAATGACTTGATTTTGATAGCTATTATATTGCCCATTAATCGTAACAAATAACTCAATACCTTCTTCTTTAATTAATTGATCAATTTTTTCTGGAAAGGCACATCTTGCTCGCCCAGTAGCGATTGCTGGGATAATGCCTTTTTTCTTTAGGCTACGAATAACGGTGGGAATCGTATCAGGCAAAATGGCTTTGTCTTTTACATAGAGAGTTTCATCAATATCAAAGAAAATAATTTTAATTGGATTTTTTAACATACTTTATACATCTTCATAGTTGGGAACATAAGTAGAAAGAATAGCATTTTTTCTGTTTTTCTCGAAATAGTTCACAAATAGTAAATGAATCAGTGGGATTACTAAATGCAGTTTGTCATCGTTATTACTATGAAACTGACAAATATTTTTGATACGCTGTGTTTAGTCTGTGGTTGCCGTTTAGCAATTTCTCAACATGGAATTTGTTCTACTTGTTATCGACAATTACCAAAAGGAGCATATTGTGGACGTTGTGGAGCAGCATTACTAGAAGATCGAATGTCTTGTGGAGGTTGTTTAGTTAATCCACCAAAATGGCAACGAATCGTATTTATTTCCGCATTTGTTGAGCCAATTCAACCATTAATTTATCGTTTTAAATTTCATCAAGATTATTGGCTTGATCGCAGTTTAGCTCGTTGGTTATTCCTTGCCGTGCGGAATGCAAAGCGAACACATCAACTAGCCTTACCTGATTTATTAATTCCTGTGCCATTGCATCATCGGCGACAATGGCAAAGAGGTTATAATCAGGCTGCTTTATTAGCTCGTTATTTAAGTCGTTGGCTAAATATACCTTGTCGAGAAGATTTGATTGTACGACAACGAGCAACAGAGGCACAACGAGGAAAAACAGCGGTACAACGACAAAAAAATCTTTCAAATGCTTTTGCTTTGGTGAAACCGTTGCCACGAGGGATTAAATCCATTGCCTTAATTGATGATGTGATTACGACTGGATCAACAATGGAGGAAATTTGTTTTTGTTTACAACAAATGGGTATAGAAGATATTCAAGTTTGGGCATTATGTAGAACACAAAAAACAGCATGAATGTTGGTTGAAGGGTAGAAAAATTTTTTGATTGAGCGTATTATTCCCGACCATATCAGTCAAGTATTTACTAAGGAATAGATTGTTATGCAACAAATTATTATTTCTAGCGCTGCACAAGCTCATTTTCGCAAGCTACTCGATCAACAGGAAGAAGGAACAAATATTCGTATTTTTGTGGTGAATCCTGGTACACCAAATGCAGAATGTGGCGTTTCTTATTGCCCACCTTCTGCAGTAGAAGCAACAGATTGTGAAATGAAATATGAATCTTTCTCTGCATTTGTTGATGAGGTGAGCTTACCTTTTTTAGAAGATGCAGAAATAGATTTTGTTAAAGATGATATGGGAACACAATTAACCCTAAAAGCACCAAATGCAAAAATGCGCAAAGTCGCTGATGATGCGCCATTAATTGAACGGGTAGATTATGTGATTCAAACACAAATTAATCCTCAATTAGCAAGTCATGGTGGACGAATTACACTCATAGAAATTACTGATGAGGGCGAGGCGATTCTACAATTTGGTGGGGGGTGTAACGGGTGCTCAATGGTTGATGTAACGCTAAAAGAAGGTGTGGAGAAACAGTTATTGGCTCAATTTGGTGGTGAACTGAAAGGGGTAAAAGATGTAACTGAACACCAACGAGGCGAACACTCTTATTATTAATGCTGTTTTTTAGGGCAGGTTTAATAAAAATCTGCCTTTTTAATAAAAAGATAGCAAATTCCTTTCTAGTAGCAGTTTTTCCCAGTTTCTTGTAAAATCCTCCGATTATTTTTTATTTAACTAATTAACATAAATATTACTTGTCTATGAAAAATATCCGTAATTTCTCAATTATTGCTCATATCGATCATGGTAAATCAACGCTTTCCGATCGTCTTATTCAGGTTTGTGGCGGATTAAGTGAACGTGAAATGGAAGCGCAAGTACTTGACTCCATGGATCTTGAGCGTGAACGTGGTATTACAATTAAAGCACAAAGTGTAACGTTAGATTATACAGCTAAAAATGGCGAAACTTATCAGTTAAACTTTATTGATACGCCAGGACACGTTGACTTTTCCTATGAGGTTTCTCGTTCATTAGCTGCCTGTGAGGGAGCGTTGTTAGTTGTTGATGCGGGACAAGGTGTAGAAGCACAAACCTTAGCGAATTGCTATACAGCGATTGAAATGGATCTCGAAGTTGTACCAATTTTAAATAAAATTGATTTACCTGCAGCGGATCCTGAGCGAGTAGCGGAAGAAATTGAGGATATTGTTGGCATTGATGCACTTGATGCGGTGCGTTGTTCTGCAAAAACGGGTTTAGGTGTGGAAGATGTCTTAGAGGAGATTGTTAAACGTATTCCCGCCCCTGAGGGTGATCCTGAAGCACCATTACAAGCATTAATTATTGATTCTTGGTTTGATAATTATCTTGGCGTGGTATCGTTAGTTCGTATTAAAAATGGAACATTAAGAAAAGGCGATAAAATCAAGGTAATGAGTTCTGGACAAAGTTATGGTGTGGATCGTTTAGGTATCTTCACACCAAAACAAGTTGATACGACCGAATTATCTTGTGGAGAAGTAGGTTGGGTCGTCTGTGGCATAAAAGATATTCTTGGGGCGCCAGTTGGGGATACTTTGACGTTACATCATAATCCTGCGGATAAACCATTACCAGGTTTTAAAAAGGTTAAACCGCAAGTTTATGCAGGGTTGTTCCCAGTAAGTTCTGATGACTATGAAGCGTTTCGTGATGCGTTAGGAAAATTAAGTTTAAATGATGCTTCGCTTTTCTATGAACCAGAAAATTCCACTGCATTAGGCTTTGGTTTCCGTTGTGGTTTCTTGGGATTATTGCATATGGAGATCATTCAAGAACGCTTAGAGCGCGAGTATGATCTTGATTTAATTACAACTGCCCCAACAGTAATTTATGAAGTGGCAATGACTAACGGGGAAATCCTGTATGTTGATAGTCCTGCAAAATTACCAGCTATTAATAATATTGAAGAAATTCGTGAGCCGATTGCAGAATGTAATATGCTATTGCCACAAGAGTATTTGGGGAATGTGATTACATTATGTGTAGAGAAGCGTGGTGTACAAACCAATATGGTCTATCATGGTAATCAAGTAGCGTTAACTTATGAAATTCCAATGGGGGAAGTGGTTTTAGACTTCTTCGATCGTTTGAAATCAACCTCGCGTGGCTATGCGTCATTGGATTATTCATTCAAACGCTTCCAACCAGCCGATATGGTACGAGTGGATATTATGATTAATGGTGAGCGAGTTGATGCGTTAGCCTTGATTGTTCATAAAGATAATGCCCCATACCGCGGACGTGAATTGGTGGAAAAAATGAAAGAGCTTATTCCTCGTCAGCAGTTTGATATTGCGATTCAGGCGGCGATTGGTAACCATATTATTGCACGTTCAACTGTGAAGCAGTTACGTAAAAACGTATTGGCGAAATGTTACGGTGGTGATGTTAGCCGTAAGAAAAAACTGTTACAGAAACAAAAAGAGGGGAAAAAACGAATGAAGTCTTTGGGGAATGTAGAGGTTCCACAAGAAGCGTTTTTAGCAATTTTACACGTTGGGAAAGATAAATAAGGAGTGAATATGTCAAACTTTTTCTTACCTATTTTATTGGGCGTTGGATTTGTGTTATGGAAAGTATTAGATTATTTTCAATTACCTAATACGTTTACCATTTTGCTCATTATCTTTTCTGTCTTCTCAGGGATTTTCTGGTGTCATCGCCGTTTTGTGTGGCAACCAAAACGTTTACGTCAAATTGCACGGGCAGAGCAACGTAGCGGTAAACAACTAAGCGAAGAGGAAAAAGCGCGAATTGAACCGATTGCTGAAAGTGAAGAGTTTCTTGCTTCATTATTTCCTGTCTTAGCGATTGTCTTAATTGTACGTTCTTTTTTGTATGAACCATTTCAAATTCCGTCAGGTTCTATGGAACCAACCTTACGTGTGGGAGATTTTTTGCTGGTAAACAAATATGAATATGGAGTGAAAGATCCTGTATTCCAAAATAAATTAATTCCGCTTGGTGAACCAAAACGTGGTGATGTGGTTGTTTTTAAAGCACCAACTCAACCTAATGTCGATTATATAAAACGAGTGATTGGCTTACCGGGTGATCATATTAAATATAACCAACAAGATGGAGTATTAACGGTAACACCTGCTTGTAAAGAGGAGTCTTGCCCAAGTGAAACTTATCAATATGAAGGATTAACGCCAAATGCAGAATTTGTTTATCACGGCAATGCACAAATTGAACGTACGGAAAGTGGTGCAGTAACGCATCAAATTTTATTAAATCCCGATCGTTTCAATTATGATCCTTATTATTTTAAACAGGAAGGTAATCCTGTTGGTGAATGGACGGTGCCTGAGGGTGAATATTTTGTCATGGGCGATAACCGCGATAATAGTAATGACAGCCGTTTCTGGGGGTTTGTCCCAGAGAAAAATATTGTCGGTAAGGCGACTGTTATTTGGTTAAGTTTAGATAAGAAAGAGGGCGAGTGGCCAACAGGCATTAGAACAGATCGCCTCTTTCAAACAATTAAATAATTATGAATATTGAACATTTAGATAGATTACAACGAAAATTAGGCTATAAATTCACCAATGCTGCACTATTACAACAGGCATTAACACATCGTAGTGCAGCCAGTGTACATAATGAACGCCTTGAGTTTTTAGGCGATTCAATTTTGAACTTTACTATTGGTGAGGCGTTATATCATCAATTTCCTAAAGCTTCTGAGGGTGATTTAAGTAGAATGCGTGCTACCTTAGTTCGTGAACAAACGTTAGCTGAGATTGCCGTTGAATTTGAATTAGGGGATCACTTAAAACTCGGACCAGGGGAACTAAAAAGTGGTGGATTTCGTCGTAGTTCCATTTTATCTGATGGTGTAGAAGCGATTATTGGTGCAATCCATTTAGATAGTGGAATTGAAACGACACAAAAGGTTGTTTTGCATTGGTATCAACAACGTTTAGCTGAAATTAAACCAGGTGATGAACAAAAAGATCCAAAAACGAGACTGCAAGAATATTTACAAGGCTTGCGTAAACCACTACCAAACTATACTGTAGTGGATATTAAAGGTGAGGCACATAAACAAACTTTTAAAGTAACTTGCCAAATAGAGCAGTTACCAGAGGTATTTGAGGGCATTGGTAGTAGCCGTCGTAAAGCCGAACAAGCTGCTGCGGAGAAAATCTTGGCAGTATTAAAAATTAAATAAATGAGAAGAGAATGACAGAAAATCAACAAAAATTAACAGAGCAAGAAACATATTGTGGATTTGTAGCGATTGTTGGGCGACCAAATGTTGGTAAATCTACCTTATTAAATAAAATTTTAGGGCAAAAAATTTCAATTACTTCGCGTAAAGCACAAACGACTCGCCATCGTATTGTTGGGATTCATACTGATGGGGCTTATCAAGCAGTTTATGTGGATACACCAGGATTACATATTGAAGAAAAGCGAGCAATTAACCGTTTAATGAATCGTGCTGCGAGCAGTGCAATTAGCGATGTGGATCTCATTATTTTTGTAGTAGATGGAACACATTGGAATGATGATGATGAGATGGTGTTAAATAAATTGCGTAGTGCCAAAGCGCCAGTCGTCTTAGCCATTAATAAAATTGATAATGTTAAGCATAAAGATGAATTATTGCCTTTCATTCAACAATTAACAGAAAAATTTACCTTTAAAGAGATAGTGCCAATCTCTGCACAACGAGGAAATAATGTTCATCAATTACAAGCGATTGTACGTCAATCTTTGCGTAAAGGTGTTCATCATTTCCCTGAAGAGTACATTACTGATCGTTCACAACGATTTATGGCATCAGAAATTATTCGTGAGAAGTTAATGCGTTTTATGGGGGAAGAATTACCTTATTCTGTAACTGTAGAGATTGAGCAATTTAAGGTGAATGAACGTGGGACGCTGGAAATCAACGGTTTAATTTTGGTAGAGCGTGAAGGCCAGAAGAAGATGGTAATTGGTCATCAAGGACAAAAATTAAAAACCATTGGGACTGAAGCAAGACAAGATATGCAACGTTTATTTGATGCAAAAGTATATTTGGAGCTATGGGTCAAAGTGAAAAGTGGCTGGGCTGATGATGAACGTGCGTTAAGAAGTCTTGGCTATATAGATGATTAATATATTTATCTATTTGAAAAACCTCAAAAATTCACTTTTTGAGGTTTTTTATTTTATATTAGGCTGTAACTTTTTGAATTAACGCAGAAATATCTGCTGGAAATTCTTCAGTTTGTGCAAATTGCTGGATTTGCAGCTCTGTATACTTACGCCTGTCATACACGACAACAATACTTATATCATTTTCTTGCAGATAGTTTTTTTCACCAAATGCTGTATAACGTGTTGCGCCAATACTGATGATAGCTTGAGAAGGATAATTCGCTTGTTTTAATAACTCGGCAATATTATTCATTGGACCTTGATCGGGTTGGTTATTCATTCTATCTACAATCCAATCCAATAATTTTTGGTGAAAATAGCTATATCCTACTGCGGGGCTATCAATACCATATTGATTTAATTCTCCATTACGCTTATGGAAACAAGCGATGCGATAGTTATCTAAAATGCCACCAGTAGAGAAATGATCAAGTGGGATTTTTACTGTAGCTAACCCTTTTGAATTTGCTCCCCAATTTTTCTTTTCACAAATTTTCTTGGCATTTGGGCGACGAATAGAGCAGTCATTATAGGCGGCAAAGTGTGTGGGACGCAGAGCGACCACTTGCTTATCTTGATAGTCTATTTCGCAAATTAACGCCACCTCAGGTTCAATTTGTAAATTATCTGCATCAGATGGAAATTGAATTGTGGTGCTAGAAAGTGGATAAGTCGTTAAAAATGTATAGTCATCTAACTGTTCAGTGGGAACATAAAAAGGAAAAATTGCTTTTGGCTGGTTTGTTTCTGTTGTTTTTACGGTAACAAAATCGGCTGCTTCGCCTGCTTGCTCTAAATGTCCTGCAAAATTACCTGCTACACCTAAGCCAATGAATTTGGTTAAGTTCATAATAATCTCCATAATAATAAAAAACACAAAGACAGAGTAAAAAGAAATTTACCGCAAAACAATATACTTTGTTGAAAATCCAAGCAGTTAAATAAAAAAATGTGAATTAGGTCATAAAATCTATTGCAAGGCGCAAAAAAATGCCTATAATGCCGCCTCACGCAACAAGAGCGGAGCTGTCGCTGGAAGTAGCAGT
>NZ_JBHLWB010000019.1:0-532 GCF_042433055.1 Gallibacterium trehalosifermentans | reverse complement strand
ATCGATTTGTTTTTCGTCTATTTGCATTAATTCACACTCAACAAGTTTATAGCCCCTTTTTCGAAGTTCTATAAGGAAATCCTGTTTAGTGCCTAACTTCGATCTAAAACTTGCGTTAGTCTCTAAAAAGACCCAATAATTGCGTAAATCTTCGATTGTTACAGTGTCTAAATCAGAATAAAAATTTTCTAAAATAGCTAAACAGTCTTTTGCATAATTCCCATATTCTGAGCTACTCATTCGAGGATTTTGCTTATCTAAATGAACATATTTGCCGTATTTATTTTTGTGAGGGAAAGGAGGGCGATTGAGTTCTGTTTTTATGGAATTTTTCTTAGTTTGAATAGTAAATTTTAAAGCTACAATTCTACGTCCACGTTTTATCGGTTCATAAATGACTTTGAGATCAGATTTTTCGTTAATTTCATCAATTGAAGGATCGATTACCCACTGTTTAAGGTTGTTATATCGTGGATATTTGTTCGATATTTGCAACCAATCTTTTAAATCAGTTAAAGAAATCTCACGATCG
>NZ_JBHLWB010000018.1:0-797 GCF_042433055.1 Gallibacterium trehalosifermentans | reverse complement strand
TGGGTTAAATTTTGTCGCGTAAAGATTAATGCACTCGGTCCCGCTGTTCTCTCTACCGCCGCTTGCCACGCTACCGCTGACTCTACTTGGTCGCATGGGCGCCATGTCTCTAAATTTGGAATATAGCGTAATGCCGCAGTTTGTTCCACTGGTTGGTGGGTTGGTCCATCTTCCCCTAAGCCAATCGAGTCGTGGGTGTAAACAAAGAGCGTGCGCTGTTTCATTAATGCTGCCATTCTTACCGCATTATGGGCATATTCCATAAACATGAGGAAGGTTGCACCATAAGGGATAAATCCGCCATGTAATGCAATACCATTCATTATTGCTGACATGCCAAATTCTCGTACTCCATAGTTGATGTAGTTGCCATCAACAACATTGGCGCGTAATGGTTTTGAGCCTGACCACAAGGTGAGGTTTGACCCCGCTAAGTCTGCCGAACCGCCTAAGAATTCAGGTAATAGCTTCGCATACGCTTCTATCGCATTTTGTGAGGCTTTTCGGCTGGCAATGCTCGTGGGGTTCGCTTGTAATTTTTCGATAAAGGCGTTTGACTCTGTTGCCCAATTCGCTGGTAATTCACCCGCTAAACGGCGTGATAATTCGGCAGCAAGTTCTGGGTAAGCTGTTTGATAAGCGGCAAAACGTCTATTCCATTCCGCTTCTTTCGCGGCTCCTTGTTGTTTGGCGTCCCATTCTGCATATATTTCTGCGGGAATTTCAAATGGTGCATAGCTCCAACCCAAATTTTTGCGGGTCGCTGCAATTTCTTCATCACCCAATGGTGCACCATG
>NZ_JBHLWB010000017.1:0-1680 GCF_042433055.1 Gallibacterium trehalosifermentans | reverse complement strand
GGGTTCTTGTTGCTGACTTCTAATGAAGTTCACTTCACAAGCTCTACGGACATGTCCTGCCCTGACATTTTATTACGCGTGGACGATAGCTCGCCCACGCCTCAATACGTTTAACGCTCCAACCACATCAGCATTTTCTGTGTAGCCACATTCTACACACTCAAAATTAGCCTGTGTTTGGCGATTTTCTTTTGCTACATGACCACAACAAGGGCAAGTTCGACTGGTATTTTGCGCTGGCACTGCCACTAAAAATCCGCCTTGCCATTGCGTTTTGTAGTCCAACTGACGGCGAAACTCAAACCAAGATTGATCTAATATCGCTTGGTTCAACCCTGATTTTGCAGCAACATTTTTGCCTGGTGCTTCCAACGTGCCTTTAGCTGATTTTGACATATTTGACACCTGCAAATCTTCAATATAGATCATGGCGTGGTTTTTGCTGATTTTACTTGAAGTCTGATGCAAGAAGTCTTTGCGACAATTGGCAATTTTATGGTGCAGTTTGGTAATTTTCGCTTTTAATTTCTGCCAGTTTTGACTAAATTTAACCTTATTTTTGAGTTGGCGTTGGAGTTTTGCTAATTTGCCTTTGTAGGTTTTAAAGGCGTTTAATGGCTCAAAAAATTCACCGTTTGAAAGCGTGGCAAAACGTGCAACGCCCATATCAATACCGATTTCACCGCCTTTATGTGTCGGGATTTCGTACTCAAATTCAGTTTGAATACTGACAAAATAGTGACCGCACTTTTGGCTGACGGTAACATTTTTGATTTCACCAACGATATCTCGGCTGTTGCGATAGCGAACCCAGCCAATCTTTGGCAGATACAAGCGGTTATTTTGTTGCTCTAATTTGCAACCTTGCGGAAAGCGAAAACTCTCTTTTAAACCTTTTTTCTTAAATTTTGGGAAGTCTGCTCGCTTTTGAAAGAAATTTTTAAACGCACTTTCTAGGTCTTTTAAAGACTGTTGAAGCACTTGAGAATGGCATTCTTTTAGCCAAACGAATTCTTTTTTCCATTGTGGAAGCAAGTTGGCGATTTTAGTGTAACTGAACTTAAAGCGGTTATCTTGCTCGTATTGTTCATTTTGCCAAGCCAACGCCCGATTGAACACAAAACGAGAGCAACCACAGAACTGTTTAATTCTGCGGATTTGGCTACCATTTGGCATTATCTCGAACTGAAAGGCTTTGCGTAGTTGCATTGACAAGGTTTAGAATGTAAGTTTTCAACATTTTACACTTGGTCTATGCAAAAAGAAACAGAAATTAGACATGGTAGGCATTGCGTTTTTAATATGCATGTTCACTTAGTCTTTGTAACAAAATATCGCCGTGATGTTTTTACGAAAGCCATTTTAGACGAACTCAAATTGATTTTTGAAAGCGTCTGCAATGATTTTAAAGCAAAATTAGTTGAATTTGACGGTGAAGACGATCATATTCATTTACTTGTGGAATATCCACCGAAAGTGGCTGTATCTACACTTGTAAACAGTTTAAAAGGGGTATCAAGCCGAATGATTAGGAAGAAAAACTACCCGAACATCCGCAAAAAACTTTGGGGCAATCAGCTTTGGTCTCCGTCTTATTTTGCGGGGAGTTGCGGTGGTGCACCGATTTCCATTATTCGCCAATACATTGAGCAACAACAAACACCTGATTAGTTAGGTTTG
>NZ_JBHLWB010000016.1:0-843 GCF_042433055.1 Gallibacterium trehalosifermentans | reverse complement strand
TCTCTAATACTCTGAACGATAACTTCGGCAATAGTATTTGATTGTTCATAAGAAAATCCTGTTCTTACTAATTTTTCCGACATATCGTATTTATTTAGCATATTACCTACCTCATCGCCCAACATAGACCGCAGTGATTTCTTCTCGATTATGACCAAGCTCACTACTTACTTGCAATCGAGCCTTTAAATTTGCTTGTTTTTCGCTTTCAGACAGCTTTCTAGACGTTTTTCCGCCATTTTTAGGTGATGTAAGTCCCGATAGCTGCTCAAATCGTCTTTGTGCGTATGCGTGGCGTAAACCGTGATTTTTAACTTCACCGACTTTAGCGGTCTGATACTCGTATGTTCGCATTTGCTGTTTATACGTTTTTTCTTGCGGAATTAACGATTTTACACCATTTTTTCGACAAAATTCGTGTACTTCATCCAATAATTGCCGTTGAGCTGATGTCGTGATCGGGATTTCTCTTTCTCTTCCACCTTTACACCAACTCGCCATTAATACGATTTTTTCTCCCCGATCAGCAAATTTCGGCTGAAATTTAATCGCTTCTTCTCGTCTTAATCCAAATTCTTGTTGTAATCTCAATGAGTATTTCACAAAATCGTTCGTTAAGCGGTCTAATCGCTCCATAGAGAGGTTTTTAGCCTTATTGCTATGGTTATCTACATATTTTCTATTTTCGATGTTATAGCTCGAATTAGAGCGTTCTACGATGCGAGGATTTCCAATATGTTCTGCAAGCCATCTCAAATGGCTCATTCTGTTTTTAATTGTACCTGTTGAGAGATTGGGATCAGATTTCCACTTTTCGACCAAAAATCGAATGTGCTTACCTTT
>NZ_JBHLWB010000015.1:0-1382 GCF_042433055.1 Gallibacterium trehalosifermentans | reverse complement strand
CGCATATTGATGACCCTTAAAATTGATTTGCTAAGTGTTAGTTCGATATTAGTTAGAGCGTAGGTAACTAATAATAAAATTGCTGTTCTACAGCGTCACAAGACAGGGCGTATCATATCTTGAGCTTTTAAAATGGTATATCGCTAATATATCAAGTCATTTTTCGTAATCCTTATATGTTCAGAGAGTAAACGGATTACATTACCCAGTGGGTAAAAATGTAATCCCCACAGGGTGGACAATTCAATCAGCTGTCGTCAGTTATCTAACGCGTCCATCAGCTTTAAAGGGCGGTAATTTATTTTGAAACCCATACCTAGGTTTAAGGGCGGTGAATTTTTAAAACCGTCACCTCGGTTTAAAGGGCGATTTTTACAAGTTTTCTCTTGGATCATTTCTATCAACGATAGCAGCAGATCGGGCTTTTTTGTGAGGTTTTATCATATCATTCAATACAAATTTACGTCAAGCATTGGTAATATTAAAAACTTTAGGCGATATAATTAAAATCCGTCATTCCCCAAAAAAACTCACGTTTTTTAGTGAATGACGGATTTTATATCGTGCCTCTTATGGGGGTTATTAGGGGGGGCAAAGCCCCCTAATAGAAGCGAACGAGAGTGAGCGGAAACCCCTCGATAGTGTTTAGTGTAATGACTGTATTGGGCGTGCGATATCGTTAATCGAACAGAGCAACTTCCCACCTAAAAAACCTAATGCGATATATCCTTACTACCGCCCTCGCCTAAAGGCTTCGGTTGCTGAATCTTTTTTAGCATTGCCATAAACGCCAACGCTAAAAAAGATTTCCACGGAAAAAATAGAAATAGGGCGAAGCCCTATATATTTCTTCTTTCTTTCTTTCTTTCTTTCTTTCTCTCTAACGCATTGATATAAAAGGATTTCTAGCTTTAAAGGTGATATAAATGATGGTTAAAGGTGATATAAATGATGGTTAAAGGTGATATAAATGATGGTTAAAGGTGATATAAATGATGGTAAAGGTGATTTTTATAATTATTTCACTTCACCTTTAGGTTAAAAAATGATACTTTATATGCCATCAATCCTATCACTTTAAGGTTGTTTTATGACCGATCTTATTATTAGAAAAGCTCATCCCATTATTGAAGCTGGGTATAGGTTAAGCCTTGCTGAACAAAGAATTATTTTGCTTAGTTTGGCAAAACTAGATAACCGAAATATAGAGCAAAGTAAGGTAACTTTATATGCAAAAGATTATGCTCAACACTTTGGAATTAGTGAAAAAATTGCGTATAGGGATCTGCTTAATGCGTCAAAGCGGTTATATGATCGTTCAATAATTCTCAAGGGGGAAGATGAAACCACAGAATTTAGATGGATTGAAAGTCGCACTAAAT
>NZ_JBHLWB010000014.1:0-763 GCF_042433055.1 Gallibacterium trehalosifermentans | reverse complement strand
TGCAGAATACGGAAACTATGCCAAAGACTGCCTTGCTATCTTAGAAAATTTTTATTCTGATTTAGACGCTGTAACGTTAGAAGATTTACGTAATTACTGTGTATTTTTAGAAACTAACGCAAGCAATAGATCGAAGTTAGGGAAAAAACAAGATTTTATTGATGAATTGAATAAAAGAGGATTTAAGGTAATTAATTGTGAGCTAGTTAAAAATGATTAATTTTTTAACCAAAGCTTAATGATTAAAAAAACGGTCGCTTTAAATTAATCGACCGTTTTTTTTAATTTCCTGTTAAAATTCCCTTGTGCTATCGGGCGTCAGAAGTGCTACACCCATAGCACTTCACCTAGCCGCCTAGTCTTATAGCACGTAGGAGGTGATTGATGTGAAAGTATCAGAAAAACTTCTGATTGCAATGCTGATATTACTAGTCATTGCCTTTAGTACAAAAGTGTTCGCTGCACTTACTGTACTGATGTACTTAATCACTAAATTAGCCTAACGGCTAGGGAGGGGACGGGATAGCAACCCGATCCCCGACCTATTCAAATTGTATGATCGGGCTGTTTGAAATTCAAGCCGATTAGCAACCCCTCAATAGAAATATCTTCATTTAAGTCATCCCAGTGGATTCCTCTTGGACTAAGCTCATAATCTTGTAATTGTTCAGGGCTTGCTGTCATTAAACGAGGGAACCAAGCAAGCGGTACACCTATTGTTCTGGCATCATTAAGCTCAACCCACATACAATCTTTTTCAAAA
>NZ_JBHLWB010000013.1:0-668 GCF_042433055.1 Gallibacterium trehalosifermentans | reverse complement strand
ATGCGTGATCTTGTCTATTCACTCATTGTCTTGTGTCGGCACAACAAAGACGGTAGCTTTGGCACGTCCGCAGAACGGCAAAAATCATTAAAAAATGCTATGCAACGTTTGTCTGATGCTGGTTATGGCATTCGTAATGTTAATCAGCTTAAAGGGAAACACGTTCGCTATCTCGTGGAAAGCTGGCAATCTGAAGGCGTTGCAATAGGTACCATTAAGAACAGAATGAGTCATTTAAGATGGCTTGCTGAAAAAATCGGAAATCCTCTCATCGTAGAACGCGCTAATTCGAGCTATAACATCGAAAATCGTAAATATGTAGACAACCATAGGAATAAGGCTAAAAACCTCTCTACGAGCGATTTAGAGCGGTTTAACGACGAATATCTAAAATATTCTTTACGTCTTCAACAAGAATTTGGACTTCGACGTGAAGAATCGATGAAATTTCAACCGAAATTTGCTGATCGGGATACTAAAATCGTGTTAAAGGCAAGTTGGTGCAAAGGTGGGCGTGAACGAGAAATTCCCATCAGAACCCAATCACAGCGAGATTTGCTCAATGAAATTCATGTGTTTTGCAGAAAAATGCACTCAACATCGTTGATTCCACCTGAAAGAACGTACAAGCAACAGCTTAAATCCTACGAGTATTTCACTGAAAAGAC
>NZ_JBHLWB010000012.1:0-1505 GCF_042433055.1 Gallibacterium trehalosifermentans | reverse complement strand
ACGCTAACCTAACCTACTCCGTCCCCACATCGCAGTTTATCCAAGTATGGGAATATTAACCCATTTCCCATCGACTACGCTTTTCAGCCTCGCCTTAGGGGCCGACTCACCCTGCCCCGATTAACGTTGGACAGGAAACCTTGGTCTTCCGGCGAACGGGTTTTTCACCCGTTTTATCGTTACTTATGTCAGCATTCGCACTTGTGATACGTCCAGCAAACCTCTCGATTCACCTTCATCCGCTTACACAACGCTCCCCTACCCAACAGGCGTATCACTAATATTCCTCTTCGATTTATTTGCCTTTCCACTCAACGTGTTTTTCGCTTGACCCACTTGCTTCGCAAGTGGTTAATCGTAAGGCGTATTAGTGATACGCCTGATGCCGCAGCTTCGGTACTATATTTTAGCCCCGTTACATCTTCCGCGCAGGCCGACTCGACTAGTGAGCTATTACGCTTTCTTTAAATGGTGGCTGCTTCTAAGCCAACATCCTAGCTGTCTAAGCCTTCCCACTTCGTTTCCCACTTAATATAGATTTTGGGACCTTAGCTGGCGGTCTGGGTTGTTTCCCTCTCCACGACGAACGTTAGCACCCGCCGTGTGTCTCCTAAGTAGTACTCTTCGGTATTCGCAGTTTGCATCGGGTTGGTAATCCGGGATGGACCCCTAGCCGAAACAGTGCTCTACCCCCGAAGGTATTCACTTAAGGCTCTACCTAAATAGATTTCGGGGAGAACCAGCTATCTCCCGGTTTGATTGGCCTTTCACCCCCAGCCACAATTCATCCGCTACTTTTTCAACAGTAGTCGGTTCGGTCCTCCAGTTAGTGTTACCCAACCTTCAACCTGACCATGGCTAGATCACCGGGTTTCGGGTCTATACCTTGCAACTTGCCGCCCAGTTAAGACTCGGTTTCCCTTCGGCTCCCTTATTCAGTTAACCTCGCTACAAAATATAACTCGCTGACCCATTATACAAAAGGTACGCAGTCACCCTTTCGGGCTCCCACTGCTTGTACGTACACGGTTTCAGGTTCTCTTTCACTCCCCTCCCGGGGTTCTTTTCGCCTTTCCCTCACGGTACTGGTTCACTATCGGTCAATCAGGAGTATTTAGCCTTGGAGGATGGTCCCCCCTTCTTCAAACAGGATTCCTCGTGTCCCGCCCTACTTCTCGTCTGCTTAGTACCACTATTGATTTTTTAGATACGGGATTTTCACCCTCTATGATTGAGCTTCCCAGCTCATTCTCCTAAATCATTAGCTATCACTGACTGGCTACTCCGCTTTCGCTCGCCGCTACTCACAGAATCTCGGTTGATTTCTTTTCCTCAGGGTACTGAGATGTTTCAGTTCTCCTGGTTTGCCTACTTAACCTATGGATTCAGTTAAGTATGATAGATTCTTCATCTATCGGGTTGCCCCATTCGGATATCGTGGGTTATTCGCTTCTTATCAACTCACCCACGCTTTTCGCAGATTTGCACGTCCTTCTTCGCCTCTG
>NZ_JBHLWB010000011.1:0-40064 GCF_042433055.1 Gallibacterium trehalosifermentans | reverse complement strand
CTGGGCCGTGTCTCAGTCCCAGTGTGGCTGGCCATCCTCTCAGACCAGCTAGAGATCGTCGGCTTGGTAGGCCTTTACCCTACCAACTACCTAATCTCACTTGGGCTTATCTTATGGCTAGTGGCCCGAAAGTCCCACTACTTTAATCTCTCGATTTTACGCGGTGTTAGCCACAGTTTCCCGTGGTTATCCCCCTCCATAAGCCAAATTCCCAAGCATTACTCACCCCTCCGCCACTCGTCAGCAAGAAAGCAAGCTTTCCCCTGTTACCGTTCGACTTGCATGTGTTAAGCCTGCCGCCAGCGTTCAATCTGAGCCATGATCAAACTCTTCAATTTAAGTTTCATCGCTCAATAACTACTTAGCTTCTTTCTTAGCTCTAATCACTAATGAATTTCTAGTTTAAGCACCTATTAAGACTTCAATATCTATATTCATTTCAAAATCAATCAACAAGTGCCCACACAGATTGTCTGTATTGGTTTTTAAAGAACAAAATAAAATGGTCGGCGAGATAGGATTTGAACCTACGACCCACTGGTCCCAAACCAGTTGCGCTACCAAGCTGCGCTACTCGCCGTCAGAATAATGGGGTGGCTAATGAGACTCGAACTCACGACAACCGGAATCACAATCCGGGGCTCTACCAACTGAGCTATAGCCACCATTGTTTTTTTAGTTGATAGTACGTTAATCATCAAACCACATCGAGCTGGCGCGCTCGACAGGATTCGAACCTGAGACCTTTGGCTCCGGAGACCAACGCTCTATCCAACTGAGCTACGAGCGCTCATCGCGTCGTTGCGGGGCGTATATTAATGACTTTCATTTTAGCTGTCTAGTTTTTTTTTCATATTTTTTTTGTTTGGCGATAATTTATTCTTTCTTGTTATTTTTTAGCCATTTTTCTATTAATTAATATTCAATAACATATGATTTATCATGATTTATCAATAAATTTAATACTATTTTATTCTTTATAAGCGAACAACAGCGCCTTTTGCTTTACGCAATCTCCGTTGAATACGACGAATAAAACGTGTAACACGCCAAGCTCGAGTAATTGAATAACCATATAAGAAGATTAGTAGGATAAAGCCAAAAAACATCAACCATTCATTGACATAATAAATTTCACCTAAAATGCCAAATCCAGCACAAATAGCTGCCATTAAAGTAATAGCAAGAAAGGCTTGTCTTGATGTTAGACCTGCTCTAACCATCAAATGATGGACATGTAAACGATCTGGTCTAAATGGGCTCTTTTTCTTCTTCAAACGACGAATAACAACACAAATCATATCTATTAATGGAATAGCTATCAGCCATAGTGCTGTGATAGGTTTAATTGGGTGTCCTTGTCCTTGGGTGCTTAATAGTAAAATCCAAATCATGGTAAAACCAATTAGTGTGCTACCAGAATCTCCCATGAAAACTTTATTTTTTACACCAAAAATAGAAAGGTTAAAAAGAATATAAGGAATTAAACATAGGATTAATGCAAAACACCAGGCACCTAAATCAACCTGTCCATCAAGCATTAATAAGATACCAATAGCGGCAAAAGAAACACTAGAAAGTCCACCAAGTAAGCCATCAATACCGTCAATCATATTGAACGCATTAACAATCGCTATCGTAGCAAAAACAGTAATTACAATACCTGCAGCCCCTAATGTTACTTGGAATGGACCAATAATTTCACCTAAATTATTTAAAGAAAGATCACCAACATAAATCATTGATAGTGCTAAAACAGCTTGAACAATAGCACGCAAGAAAGGGCTTAAATCAAAACGGTCATCTAATACACCAATGACCAATAATACAGTTACACAAATCAAATAAAGGTAAGGCAAGCGCATATCATGCCATTCAAGAAAATAGTAACATACATTACTAATAAATAATGCAATCCCTCCAATCAGTGGAATTAGACCTTGATGGCGTTTGCGATAATTTGGTTTATCTACTAATCCAATTTTTACCGCAATCGGACGCATTAAAATTAATGCCAGAAATGAGCTTAAAAATGTTAATAAAAAACTCAACCACATATTTATAACACCCCTTAAAATACGCGTTGTTACATTAGAGATATTAGGCTGGAATGGTTGCTGAGAATAGCACAAAGTCTAATCTAATACATTTGTTTTTTTCATTATTTCTTGATTTCAAGTACAATACTTTCTGCATTTAATAATCATGAGAAAATAAATTATGACATCATCAAAAACGTTATTTGAACAAGCGCAAAAAGTAATTCCTGGTGGAGTGAACTCTCCTGTAAGAGCATTTAATGGTGTGGGAAGTACACCTGTATTTATTCACAAAGCACAAGGTGCTTATCTCTATGATGAAGAGGGTAAACAATATATTGATTACGTTGGATCGTGGGGACCAATGATACTCGGTCATAATCATTATACTATTCTAAATGCTGTTATTGAAACAGCACAAAATGGATTGAGTTTCGGCGCACCAACAGAATTGGAAATCAAACTTGCTGAATTAGTTTGCAAACTTGTTCCGTCTATTGAGATGGTCAGAATGGTTAATTCTGGAACCGAAGCGACCATGTCAGCAATTCGCCTTGCTAGAGGTTATACAAAACGAGACAAAATTATTAAATTTGAAGGTTGTTACCATGGGCACGCTGATTCTTTATTAGTCAAAGCGGGATCTGGCGCGCTTACCCTTGGTCAACCTAGCTCGCCTGGCATACCAGCTGATTTTGCGAAACATACCTTAACTTGCACATACAACGACTTAGATTCTGTTGCCAAAATGTTTAAACATTATCCCGAGGAAATTGCTTGTGTTATTGTTGAGCCTGTTGCGGGAAATATGAATTGTATTCCACCTAAACCAGGATTCTTACAAGGATTACGCCAACTATGTGATCAATATAATGCACTCTTAATTATTGATGAGGTAATGACTGGATTCCGTGTCGCTTTGGCTGGCGCGCAATCTTATTATGGTGTACAACCAGATCTCACTTGTTTAGGGAAAGTTATCGGTGGCGGTATGCCAGTTGGTGCATTTGGTGGAAGAAAAGAAATTATGCAATACATTGCACCAACTGGCCCTGTATATCAAGCTGGCACCTTATCAGGCAATCCTATTGCAATGGCTGCTGGTATTGCTTGTTTAACAGAGCTTTCTAAACCAGGTAATGAAACTATATTAGCCGAAAAAACTAAAATACTTGCCGAAGGATTAAAAAATCTCGCCAATAAACATCAAATTCCGTTAGTAGTGAATTATGTCGGGGGAATGTTCGGTATTTTCTTTACCGAAAGTACAACGGTAGAAAGTTACGCTGATGTAATGAAGTGTGATATTGAACGTTTTAAAGTATTCTTCCATAAAATGCTATCACAAGGAGTTTATCTTGCCCCATCTGCATTTGAAGCAGGTTTTATGTCGTTAGCACATAGTGATGAAGATATTCAAAATACATTAAAAGCAGCTGATATTACGTTTCAAGCATTGAAAAATGAACATTAATTCTTTCATGGCATAATGGTTAAAATTATGCCATTTTCTTCACTAAAATAGGTTATTTTGTTTATTTTTTCACTAATCATTTGTGAATTAGGGAACATTTCCATCTTTCTTATTGTCTCAGGCGTCGCGAAACGTATTTCGTAAGAAACGATTAAACTAAAATAGGAAATGTTTATATGAAAAAGAAAAATTTTGTATTAACAAATATCGCTTTAGGATTAAGTGTACTTTGTGCTTCACTGCCTAGCCATGCCAACCTTCCAATACCTCTTTTAGAAAATACCGCCAATACGACACCAAGTTTAGCACCTGTCATTGAGCAAGTTCTACCTGCAGTTGTAACGATTTCTGTTGAAGGGGTCAATAATGAAGATACCATGATAAATAACCCTTTTGCCGATCTTCCACCTGAATTTAGATTTTTCTTTGGCGAGCAATTTAATAGACGCTCACCACGTCAATTTAAAGGGTTAGGTTCAGGTGTTATTATTAATGCAGATAAAGGCTATGTATTAACCAACAATCATGTTGTTGAGGGCGCAGACAAAATTACTGTTACATTAAACGATGGTAGAGAATATAAAGCAAAATTACTTGGTAATGATGCAATGTCTGATGTGGCTTTATTAAAACTAGAAAATGCCAAAGATTTAACGCAAATTAAAATAGCAAATTCTGATAAAGTGAAAGTCGGCGATTTTGTGATGGCAGTGGGTAACCCATTTGGTTTAGGTCAAACCGTTACTTCTGGCATTATTTCAGCTTTAGGACGCTCTGCTGATGATGGTACTGACAGCTATCAAAATTATATCCAAACGGACGCCGCAGTCAATCGTGGAAATTCTGGCGGTCCATTACTTAACTTAAAAGGTGAATTAGTTGGTATTAATACCGCAATTATTGCGCCAAATGGGGGGAATGTTGGTATTGCCTTTGCAATTCCAAGCAATATGGCAAACAGTTTAGCTCAACAAATTATTGAGTTTGGACAAGTAAAACGTGGTGTTTTAGGTATTAAAGGGGGAGAATTAAATGCAGATCTCGCTCAGGCCTTTGATGTAAAAGCACAAAAAGGCGCTTTTGTTAGTGAAGTATTACCTGATTCCGCTGCGGCAAAAGCAGGGTTAAAAGCAGGCGATATCATTACTGCATTAAATGGTCAAGCGATTAATAGTTTCTCCGAGCTTCGTGCCAAAATTGCAACTACTGGTGCTGGAAAAGAGATGGAACTAACATATTTACGTGATGGTAAATCTAATACTGTTAAAGTGAAACTACAAGCAGACAATGAAACTGCTGCAAGTGGCAATAGTGTTATCTCTGGTTTAGACGGCGCTGATCTAAAAAATTACAATGAAAAAGATCTAAAAGGTGTTGTTATTGCAGACGTGAAACAAAACTCTAAAGCAGAACAACTTGGTCTGAAAAAAGGTGATGTCATCATTGGTATTAACCGCCATAAAATCAGTAATCTCGGTGAGTTACGTAAAATTTTAGATGGCAAACCATCTGCCGTGGCATTAAATATTATTCGTGGTAAAAATAATTTTTACCTATTTATTCGTTAATATTCTCCTTAATGAGCCTACTCAATTTATTGAGTAGGCTTTTTTATTCCCCAACAATCAAATAACGATTCTAGCCCCGTCAATAATTCTACTTCACGCAAATTACCAAATCCTAATACAAATAAAATTCGGCGATGAAAATCGATTGGGTACACTTTTATTTGTTGTTGTTCTGCTAATTTGGTAAGTTCTACGATCGTTCGTGTTTCATTAAGTAATTCAATCAACAAATA
This sequence comes from Gallibacterium trehalosifermentans, assembly GCF_042433055.1. Lineage (NCBI taxonomy): Bacteria > Pseudomonadati > Pseudomonadota > Gammaproteobacteria > Pasteurellales > Pasteurellaceae > Gallibacterium > Gallibacterium trehalosifermentans. The sequence continues at coordinate 34,750 of NZ_JBHLWB010000011.1, read as the reverse complement.
AAAGCCTGAACTTTCACCAAAAAATCGGATTTTGTGTGGGTATTGTTTTAATATTTGACACAATAATTCCATTTTACGTCTATATTGTTTTCGCATTCGATTAATATGCTTCTCAAATTCTCCTGTTTGCATAAACGTTGCAAGAATTTGTTGATCCACACGAGAAACAGATGAATGAAAAAAGCTAATATGTTGCTGATAATAGCTTAACAGTTTTTCAGGTAACACCATAAAAGAAACACGAATAGATGGCATCATCACTTTTGAAAATGAGCCCAAATAAACTACTTTATCATGCTGATCCAAACTTTTTAGTGCGGGAATCGGTTTCCCCTGATAGCGAAATTCACTGTCATAATCATCTTCAATTAAATAACGTTGCGGCTGTTGATTTACCCAAGTCAATAATCTTTGTCTTTCATTGATTGTCAATACACTCCCGAAAGGATATTGATGAGACGGGGTAATATAGACGAAATCTACCTCTTGTTTAGCTAATTCAGTGAGATCAATTTTTAGACTTTGATTATCAATCGGTAATTTTGTTACTAATTGCCCATAACTCTGCCACAATCGCTCCACCACCCAATAACCCAATTCCTCCATCGCATAGTGTGCTTGTTGTTGAGGGTAACAATGTTGCCATAACAGCATTAACTGAATTAAACACAATTCTATTCCTGCATTAATGACAATTTGTTCTGGTAAACATTCAACGCCGCGCGCAGATCGTAAATATTCTGCAATTTGTATTCGTAAATCCTCTTCACCCTGTCTATCACCTAAAGCCAACAAATGTGCATATTTTTTGCTAAATAAACGCTTTTGAATCTTTTTCCAGCGCTCAAAAGGGAAATGTTGTGTATCGATAACATTGGGATTGAAATCATATCGCCATATTTTTGTGTTTGATTTGATTAAAGAATGCCTTACCCCATTGGTAGATAACTCAGGTGGTAATAATTGTGTTGAAACAAAATATCCAACTCTTGGTTTGGATTCAATATACCCCTCTGCAAGTAATTGAGCATAACTATTTTCTACAGTATTTTGACTAATCTTTAAGTAATCACAGAGTTGCCTTTTTGACGGTAATGCCTCACCTTGTGTAAGTTTTCCTTGATGAATTGCATTTTTAATCTGCTGATAAAGTTGTAAATAAAGCGGTTGAGGTAATGATTTATCTAATTGGTATGCTAAATATTTCATCATAATAGATACGTTATTTTTATTTCTAAAAACAAAAAGAGTTGATTAACTATCTAACCAACTCTCTATAAATAACAAACGATCAGCTACCGTTATTACACATTAAGATAATCTAAAATACCTTTGGCGGCATCTCGCCCTTCTGCAATCGCAGTAACCACCAAATCGGAACCTCTGGTTACATCGCCACCAGCAAAGACTTTTGGATTGGCGGTTTGTTGTGTAAATTCACCTTTGAGTTCAATACGACCACGTTGATCTGTTGTAACACCAACTTCGGCTAAATATGGCATCGCGTGCGGTGCAAAACCAAATGCAACAATAATCGCATCACAAGGGATCACACGTTCACTGCCTGCAACAATTTCTGCCCGACGACGACCATTTTGATCTGGTTCCCCCATTGTGGTTTCCACCACTTGAATACCTGTTACTCGTCCTTGTTCCGTAACCACTGCAACTGGCTCAGCTTCAATAGCTACTGGTTGTGCATTAAATTGGAATTTCACCCCCTCTTCTTTGGCATTCACAAACTCTTTGCGACTACCTGGCATATTGGCTTGATCTCGGCGATAAACACAGGTTACTTCTGCTGCTTGTTGACGCACAGAGGTACGCACACAGTCCATTGCAGTATCACCACCACCTAGAACGACAACGCGTTTTCCTGCCATTGACACATAATTTTGTGGATTTTGCCCTAACAAATGTTGAGTATTAGCAATTAAAAATGGCAACGCAGAATACACACCCTCAGCGTCTTCATTTGGAATATCTGCGTTCATTCCTTGATATGTTCCTACACCTAAAAAAACGGCATCATACTGCTCAACTAATTCGGATAATTGAACATCTTCGCCAATCGTAACGCCTAATTTAAATTCCATTCCCATTTCAGTAAAAATTTCACGGCGACGACTCATAACATCTTTTTCCAGTTTAAACGCTGGAATACCGTAAGTCAGTAAGCCACCGATTTCTGCTTGTCGTTCATATACTGTAACAGACACGCCATTGCGAATTAATAACTCTGCACACCCCAATCCTGCTGGACCTGCACCAATCACAGCAACTCGCTTCCCTGAATGTGGCACATCTTTCACTTTTGGTCGCCACCCCATCGCTAATGCCGTTTCCGTAATATATTTTTCAATATTCCCAATGGTTACCGCACCAAATTCTGCATTTAACGTACACGCTCCTTCACATAAACGGTCTTGTGGGCATACTCGACCACACACTTCTGGTAAAGTATTCGTTTCATGTGCTAACTCTGCGGCTTCAATAATTCTACCCTCATAGGTTAATTTTAACCAATCAGGAATATTATTATGTAATGGGCAACGATGTTGACAATATGGATTACCACAAGCTAAACAGCGATCGGCTTGTGCTTTTGCTTGGGTTTCATCAAAAATTTGATAAATCTCGATAAACTTCGTTTTCCGTTGTTCTAATGATTTTTTCTGCGGATCAATTCGTGGTAAATCGATAAATTGATAGATATTTCCTTGCTGGCTCATGCTTCATTTTTCCTTGTATTCGTCTTAATGATCGCCTTAATGATTAAAGTTAAGGCGATGCGATGGAAAATTATTGTGTTACGACACCGAGTTCATTTACGGTACGACGTTGATGTCCTAATAACGCATTTACATCATTGGCTTTTGGTTTCACTAATACAAATTTATCAGCATAATCAGCCCAATTATGCAAGATGCGTTCCGCTAACGGACTATGTGTTTCATCATAATGTCGAGTTAATAAACCGCGTAAATGTTCTTGGTGAGTTGGGAGATCAGTAATAGCTAATCCTTCTACTAACTCAGGATTAATTCTGCTACGGAATTTTCCGTCAGTATCCAGCACATAAGCAAAACCACCCGTCATACCTGCACCAAAATTGATACCAGTTTTACCCAATACACAAACCACGCCTCCAGTCATATATTCACAACCATTATCGCCAATTCCCTCAACGACCGCAGTTGCACCAGAATTACGTACGGCAAAACGCTCACCAACACGCCCTGAAGCAAATAAGCTACCGCCCGTTGCGCCATAAAGACAGGTATTTCCTGCAATCGTAGAAAGCTCTGGTTGGAAACTCACCCCTGTATGCGGACGAATTACAATCTTACCGCCAACCATACCTTTACCAACATAGTCATTCGCATCGCCAGTCAGATATAAACTTACCCCACCAGCCAGCCATACGCCAAAACTTTGCCCAACAGTACCATTCAAGCGAATATCAACCGTTTTACGTGCGTGTCCATTATTGCCATATTTGTTGGCAATCATACCTGACAAGGTTGCTCCTACCGAACGGTCGGTATTATTCACATCAAAGGTCAAATCAAGATGTTGCTCATCATTATAATCAAAAGCATCACCCACCTCTTTTAAAATGGCTTTATTAAGCAAACCTTTATCCATTGGTGGATTACTTTGCGTACAATATCTTGCACTTCCTGCTGGCACTTGCGGCGCATACAGTAATTTACTTAAATCTAAACCACGTTGTTTTGCAGTTTGCCCCTCAATCACTGTAAGGAGATCAGTACGACCAATCAGATCGGTTAATTTCTCAACGCCTAATTTAGCCAACCATTCACGTACATCTTGTGCAATAAATTTAAAGTAATTCATCGCTTTTTCTGGCAAGCCGTGATAATGCTCATTTCTGAGTTTTTCATCTTGAGTTGCAATACCAGTTGCACAATTATTGAGATGGCAGATACGTAGATAACGACAACCTAACGCAATCATTGGTCCTGTCCCAAAACCAAAACTTTCAGCCCCTAAGATTGCTGCTTTGATCACATCTAAGCCTGTTTTTAATCCGCCATCAACTTGTAACCGTACTTTATGACGAAGGTTATTTTCTACCAAAGCTTGCTGTGCTTCTGCTAAACCTAATTCCCAAGGCGAGCCTGCATATTTCACACTCGATAATGGACTTGCCCCTGTACCACCATCATAGCCAGCAATCGTAATCAAATCAGCGTAGGCTTTTGCTACACCTGTTGCGATGGTGCCCACCCCAGGTAACGATACTAATTTCACCGAGATCAAGGCTTTCGGATTGATCTGTTTTAAATCAAAAATTAATTGAGCCAAATCCTCAATCGAATAAATATCATGATGTGGTGGCGGTGAAATTAACGTAGAACCTGGTACGGCATAACGTAACTGTGCAATATATGGCGTTACTTTATCGCCTGGTAATTGTCCACCCTCACCTGGTTTTGCGCCTTGTGCCACTTTAATTTGGATAACTTCTGCACTCATTAAGTACGCTGGTGTTACGCCAAAACGACCCGATGCAACTTGCTTAATCCGAGAAACACGTTCTGTACCATAACGGCGAGGATCTTCACCACCCTCACCAGAGTTTGAATACCCTCCTAAACGGTTCATTGCAGTCGCTAAGGCTTCATGGGCTTCTGGACTTAATGCGCCAATACTCATCGCTGCGGTATCAAAACGTTTATACAGATTTTCTGCTGGCTCAACTTGATCCACTGAAATGGCTTTATTTTTATCCAAATTGAGCTGCAACATATCACGAATTGTCGCGATTGGACGTTTATTCACCGTATCTGCATATTTTTGATAAATCTGGTAATCACCACTATTCACTGCCTGTTGCAAATAATTCACCACATCTGGGTTATAAGCGTGATACTCACCATCTGGTTTATATTTAAGGAAACCACCTGTCGGTAAGGCAACACTTGAGCGCCATGCTTGACGTTGCAACGCTTGCATATCTTTATCCAGATCCGCAAATGAAGCCCCCTCAATACGACAGGTAATACGTTTAAAGCATAGTTCAACAATCTCTTTATTAAGTCCAACGGCTTCAAATAAATGGGCACAACGATAAGATGAAATGGTTGAAATCCCCATTTTTGAAATAATTTTATATAAGCCTTTATCAATACCTTTACGGAAGTTTAACAGTGCAGTACGTAATGGTTTATTGATTGCCCCATTGGCGACCATCTCACTTAAACTTTCATAGGCCAAATATGGATATACAGCTGTTGCCCCTAAACCAAGTAACACCGCAAAATGATGTGGATTACGAGCAGAACCTGTTTCAACGATAATATTGGAATCACAACGTAAATTCTTTTCCACTAAACGTTGTTGCACCGCACCAACGGACAGTGCTGCTGGAATTGGTACACGTTTTTCTGCAATTTGACGATCAGATAAAACAACTAATACCGCACCTTGGCGAGCCGCCTCTTCTGCTTGAGTTGCTAAGTCTTCAATCGCTTGTTTTAAACTAACTTCTTGAGGGTTATAAGTTGCATCGAGAATTTGATGCTTATAATACTCTTGCGGCAATCCCAATAACTGTTGCATATCAGAATAAAGCAAGACTGGCGATTTAAAATTAACACGATGCGACATTCCTTCTGTTTCAAAGAAGACGCTCATCTCTTGCCCAATACTGGTATTCAAACTCATCACGTGCGCTTCACGCAATGGATCGATTGGCGGATTGGTTACTTGAGCAAAATATTGACGGAAATAATCATAAATCACACGTGGACGAGTTGAAAGCACTGCAAATGGCGTATCATCACCCATTGAGCCAACCGCCTCTTGTCCATTCTCACCTAATACACGAATTAAACTTTCTAACTCTTCTTTGTCATAGGCAAATTGTTTTTGATAAGTACGTAGCTGTTGACCATTTAATTCTGCTTGTCCAATTTGATCATCTGGAATATTTTCAAATGGAATCAAACGGTGTACATTGCGACTCAGCCATTCACGATATGGGTGGCGCTCTTTCAATTCTTTATCAATTTCTTGTGAATGAATTAATTTGCCATGCTCAGTATCGATCACTAATAATTCACCTGGACCTATACGTCCTTTTTCGACAACTTCATCAGGTGCATAATCCCAAATCCCCACTTCACTGGCAATCGTGATCAATTTATCTTGCGTAATGACATAACGTGCTGGACGCAAACCATTACGATCTAAATTACAAGCCACATGACGACCATCACTCAATACAATTCCCGCTGGACCGTCCCATGGTTCCATATGCATTGAATTAAAATCATAGAAAGCGCGTAAGTCATCGTCCATATCTGGATTGTGTTGCCATGCAGGTGGAATAAGTAAACGCATTGCACGGAATAAGTCCATACCACCATTCACAAATAGCTCTAACATATTATCTAACGAACTAGAGTCCGAACCTGTTTCATTCACAAATGGCGCAATAGATTGCAGATCTGGAATTAATGGGGTGTGATATTTATAAGCACGCGCTCTCGCCCAAGCTCGGTTTCCTGAAATTGTATTAATTTCACCATTATGTGCTAAATAGCGAAAAGGTTGTGCTAACTTCCATTTTGGTAAGGTATTAGTTGAAAAACGTTGATGGAATAAACAGATACCACTCTCCATGCGTAAATCCGCTAAATCTAAATAGAATTTAGGCAGATCTTTTGGAATACATAATCCTTTATAAATAATAATCTGACTAGAAAAGCTACAAATATAAAAATCTGGGTGATCAATACGATTCTCAATGCGACGGCGTGCCATAAATAGACGACGCTCCATATCTTTGATTCCCCAACCAGCAGGAACATTTACAAATACTTGTTTAATCGCAGGCAAACTTGCCGCAGCAATAGATCCTAAGACAGATGGATTAATCGCAACATCACGCCATGCCGTAATAGTTAACGTTTCTTTAGTTAGTTCTTCTTTAATGATGGCACTATATTGTTCGATTAAAACGGGATCTGTTGGAAAAAAGATTTGTCCAACACCAAAGTTTTTATTTAATTTAAACCCTTGTTCTTCCGCAATAAAATGAAAAAAGCGTTTTGGCATCTGTAAATGCAATCCACAACCATCTCCAGTTTTACCATCAGACAACACCGCACCACGATGTTGCATTCTAGATAAACCTAATATAGCGGTACGCACAACCTTATGACTCTGCTCACTTTCAAGGTGTGCAATTAAGCCAAAGCCGCAGTTCTCACGAACCTCATCTTTGTTATAAAGCATAATAGATTCCTTAATGTTGTGTTTATTGTTTTATTATTTATTTAGAGGAATTTGAACATACCAAAAAAAATAAAGTATAGTCAAAGCATTTTTGATAAATTTTATTATTTTTGTTTTTTCATTAATCTATATATTATTTTTTTCTATTTTTCTTATAAATCGATTAATAAAAACCGCTTTGTTTAGATGAGAACCATTCTCAAGAAAATATAAACTTTTCTTGTTTTTTTATATAAAAGAAAACCCCATACTAACAGTGAGTATGAGGTTTTGATCGCTAATAATAGTAAATAAAAAACACACCTATAACGGTGTCATTGAAACCAATTATTTAGTTTCGCTTTTTAATTCAGCTGCTTTATCTGCTACAGCCTTTGATGCCTCTTCAACTTTGTCCGCTACTGCCTCTTTTACTTCTGCAGCAGCATCTTTTGCTTGCTCTACTTTCTCAGCTGCAACTTCTTTAACATCTTCAACTTTGTCTGCTACCGCATCTTTTGCTTGCTCTACTTTCTCAGCTGTCGCTTCTTTAACATCTTCAACTTTGTCTGCTACCGCATCTTTTGCTGCTGCAGCGGCATCTTTTGCTTGCTCTACTTTCTCAGCTGCAACTTCTTTAACATCTTCAACTTTGTCTGCTACCGCATCTTTTGCTTCTGCAGCGGCATCTTTTGCTTGCTCTACTTTCTCAGCTGCAACTTCTTTAACATCTTCAACTTTGTCTGCTACCGCATCTTTTACTTCTGTTGCTGCATTAGTTACAGCTTCTTTCGTATCTTTATCAAAACACCCAGTTAATGCTAACGAAGCGGTTAATACTACAGTTGCTAATAATGTTTTTTTCATTTTGAACTCCTTATATCTATTTAATAAGTAATTTATTTACTCTATTAGCCGTTAAGCCTAAAAAAATAAACCTATTTCTTATTCTTAAGCCAAGAAATAGGTTGGGTTAAGACAAATTAATCAATAAAACTATTCATCAATCGTTCTTAATAATTCATTAATACCCACTTTTCCAAGGGTTTTTGCATCGACTTTTTTCACGATAACTGCACAATACAAACTATGAGAACCATCTTTACTTGGTAAGCTGCCTGAAACAACAACTGAACCTGCTGGCACGCGACCATAATGAATTTCACCTGTTTCACGATCGTAGATTTTGGTACTTTGTCCAATAAAGACGCCCATTGAAATTACAGAACCTTCTTCAACAATCACCCCCTCTACAATTTCTGAACGAGCACCGATAAAACAGTTATCCTCAATAATTGTTGGATTAGCTTGTAATGGTTCTAATACACCACCAATGCCAACACCACCAGAAAGGTGTACATTTTTACCAATTTGTGCACAAGAGCCAACTGTTGCCCAAGTATCAACCATTGTTCCTTCATCAACATAAGCACCAATATTGACATAAGATGGCATTAATACTGTATTTTTAGCAATAAATGCGCCTTGGCGTACTGCTGCTGGCGGAACCACACGAAAACCTTCTTGTTTAAAACGTGCTTCATCGTAATTAGCAAATTTCATTGGTACTTTGTCATAATATTTCGTTTCACAACTTTCCATTACTTGGTTATCATGAATACGGAATGAGAGCAATACTGCTTTTTTTAACCATTGATTAACTACCCATTCGCCGTTCACTTTTTCTGCTACACGACGTTTCCCACTATCAAGATCTTGAATCACTTGCTCTACTGCTGCTTTAGTTTCTGCATCTACAGTTGTTGGGGTAATTTCTGCACGTCTTTCAAACGCATTTTCAATAATTTGTTGTAAGTTTGACATGATCTTCCCTAAATGAAATACTCAAAAAAGAATGTAGTTTTACCACATTTTAGCGGTAAGAAAAAGCCAAAGAAGGAAATAAATAGGATCTATTGTATTTTAATTAGCCTTGAATAAAAGAAAAGAGGCTGTTGAAACAGCCTCTAAAGGTAAAAATTAATTTAATGCTTTTAAGATATTATCCACGCTTTCTTTTGCATCGCCAAATAACATTTGCGTATTGTCTTTAAAGAATAATGGATTTTGTACCCCTGCATATCCTGTGTTCATTGAACGTTTGAAAACCACAACATTTTGTGCTTTCCAAACTTCTAATACTGGCATACCCGCAATAGGGCTACTTGGATCATCTTGCGCAGCTGGGTTAACAGTATCATTTGCCCCAATCACCAATACCACATCTGTATCAGCAAAATCATCATTGATTTCGTCCATTTCTAATACAATGTCATAAGGCACTTTTGCTTCCGCTAATAAAACATTCATATGCCCAGGTAAACGCCCCGCAACAGGGTGAATACCAAAACGAACATTCACGCCTTTTTCACGTAATTTTTGCGTAATATCTGCTACAGGATATTGTGCTTGAGCAACCGCCATACCATATCCTGGGGTAATAATTACTGAATTGGCATTCTTCAACATTTCGGCAACTTCTTCCGCTTTCACTTCACGATATTCACCTTGTTCCTCATCACTTTTCGCAACGACATCATTCCCAAATCCACCAGCAATAACACTGATAAACGAACGATTCATTGCACGACACATGATATATGACAAGATTGCACCCGATGAACCAACTAATGCTCCTGTAACGATTAATAAGTCATTACTTAACATAAAGCCTGCCGCCGCTGCTGCCCAGCCAGAATAAGAATTCAACATAGACACTACAACAGGCATATCCGCACCACCAATAGAGGCTACTAAATGCCAACCAAAGACTAATGCAATCACTGTCATTAATAAAAGTGGCAATAATGTAGGTGAATTCAAGAAGCAAAGCATTAATAAGAAAGAAACAACTAATGCCAATAAATTCAATTTATGACGATGTGGCAACATTAATGCTTTTGAGTTGATAATCCCCCGTAGCTTACCAAATGCAACTATAGAACCAGTAAAGGTTACTGCACCAATAAATACGCCTAAAAAGACTTCAACATTGTGAATATTTGCTAAAGTTGGATCCGTAATATCGTGAGAAAGATAACTATTAAAACCGACTAATACCGCGGCTAAACCAACAAAGCTATGTAACAACGCCACTAACTCGGGCATTTCTGTCATTTCAACTTTTAAGGCTTTACGAATACCTAAAATCGCCCCAATAACCATCGCAATGATGATCAAAGTTTGTCCATGGGTATGTGGTCCAAATACGGTGGTGAATAAAGCGATGCCCATTCCCACAATGCCATACCAACACCCCGCTTTGGCAGTTTCATGTTTAGATAATCCAGCCAAACTCATGATGAATAATACCGCAGCAATAATATAGGCGGCATGTACAAAACTTTCAGACATGATCTACTCCTTAACCTTTTCTAAACATCGCCAACATACGTTGAGTTACTTTAAACCCACCGAAAATATTGATACTTGCGACTAAAATAGCGATGAATGACAAGACACTCACAATAAAATGTCCATGTCCAATTTGTAACAATGCCCCCACAATAATAATACCTGAGATTGCATTCGTTACCGCCATTAATGGTGTATGTAATGCATGGCTAACATTCCAAACCACATAATAACCCACCACACAAGAAAGAACGAATACGGTAAAGTGAGATAAAAATGCTGCTGGCGCAACAGAAGCAATACACATATAAAGGACAATCGCTGTCGCAATTAAACCAATTTTACGCACTGGATTTGTCTTTTTCTCTTCCATTTTTTCTTCTTTTACAATGGCTTTTGGTTTTTGTGGTTGTGCAGAAACTTTAATTGGAGGCGCAGGCCAAGTTACCTCACCATCACGAATCACCGTAACACCACGTTGTACCACATCTTCAAAGTCAATATTAATGATACCATCTTTCTCTTTGCACAATAATTTCAGTAAATTCACTAAGTTTGTGCCATATAATTGAGAAGATTGTGTTGGCAAACGACTTGGTAAATCAGTATAACCAATAATTTTCACTTGATTATCAGTAACAACCACTTCGTCTGCTTTAGAAAGCTCACAGTTACCACCTGTTGCAGCCGCTAAATCTACAATAACACTACCCGGTTTCATAGAAGCAACCATCTCTTTAGTAATCAGACGTGGTGCTGGTTTACCTGGAATTAGCGCAGTAGTAATAATAATATCCACTTCTTTTGCTTGTTCTGCATAAAGAGCTAAGGCGCGACGATTAAACTCTTCCGACATTACTTTTGCATAACCATCGCCACTTCCGCCTTCCTCTTGATAATTAATCTCAAGGAAAGACGCCCCCATACTTTCAACTTGTTCTTTTACTTCTGGACGTGAGTCAAATGCTCTGACGATTGCGCCTAGGCTATTTGCTGCCCCAATCGCCGCTAATCCAGCAACACCTGCACCAATAACCAATACTTTCGCTGGCGGTACTTTACCTGCTGCGGTAATTTGTCCAGTAAAAAAGCTGCCAAATTCATGCGCAGCTTCTACCACGGCACGATAACCCGCAATGTTAGCCATTGAACTCAATGCATCTAATGATTGCGCGCGAGAAATTCTTGGTACAGCGTCCATCGCTAATACATTGATTTTTTTCGCCGACAATTTTTGCATCAACTCAGAATTTTGCGCAGGCCAAATAAAGCTAATTAGCGTTGCCCCTTCCTTGATTTGTGCAATTTCATTATCCGTTGGTGGATTTACTTTTAATATGACATCAGCTTGCCATACTTGCTCACCCGTTCCAATTTCTGCTCCTGCTTCTGCAAAAGCGTGATCTTCAAAACTTGCTCTAAAGCCTGCATTTTGCTCAATAATGACATCAAAACCGAGCTTTTTAATTTGTTGCACGGTTTTTGGCGTTGCCGCCACACGACATTCCTTATCGAGCAGTTCTCTAGGTACACCAATTAGCATAATTATTCCTTAAAAATCAGCTCGTTACTCATTAGGATAAGCATTTATCCCACCAAACAAATAAATAGACTCAATCTCTAAATGACGTTGAGCCTAAGTTCATTAACTGTATCATTAAATTATATAAAAAGAAGATCTTTTTTTATGAAATTACAAATAAAATTAATAGGTTAAGCCATTGTAAATTTTTAGTTAAATTCTTTGGTATTAAAAAAATTTGCTATTTATCTCTTTTTATCTGACTCATTTGAAAACACGCCTTTCCTTCACAGTGTAAATATTTGTAATTATCATTTTATTGAGAATAATTTTCATTTATATTTAAACCATAATATTTTTGATAATCACTCCAACATTTGGCCTCTTTCCCCACAAAAGAGGCTTTTTTTTGCCTAAAAATCGGCAAATATATGTAGTTCACTTTCCATTTAACGAATAATCCTTATAATGAACAGGTTTTAAATTTTATTAATCTAGGAACGAAATATGAGTGAGATAAATCAGGTTCTTGCTGAACTAAAACGCGGTGTTGAAGAAGTCCTTTCAGAAGAAGATCTTATTGAAAAACTTAAAGAAAATCGTCCATTAAAAATTAAACTTGGCGCAGATCCAACTGCCCCAGATATCCACCTTGGTCATACTGTTGTTTTAAATAAACTCCGTCAATTCCAACAACTCGGTCATGAAGTTTATTTCTTAATTGGTGATTTCACTGGTATGGTTGGTGATCCATCAGGTAAAAATAGCACTCGCCCACCATTAACTCGTGAAGATGTATTACGTAATGCAGAAACTTATAAACAACAAATCTATAAAATCTTAGATCCTGAAAAAACTCATGTTGTCTTCAACTCATCTTGGTTAGGCGAGCTTGGTACAGAGGGAATGATTCGCTTAGCTTCTCAATATACTGTTGCTCGTATGTTAGAACGTGATGACTTCAAAAAACGTTTTGCAAATCATCAATCTATTGCTATTCATGAGTTTATCTATCCTTTATTACAAGGTTACGATTCTGTTGCATTGGAAGCAGACGTTGAGTTAGGTGGAACAGACCAAAAATTCAACTTGTTAGTAGGACGTGAATTGCAAAAAGCTCGTGGTCAAAAACCACAAGTTGCTATGACATTGCCATTACTAGAGGGTCTAGATGGTGAGAAAAAAATGTCAAAATCATTAGGCAATTATATTGGTATTTCAGAATCACCTGATGAGATGTTTGGCAAAGTAATGTCAATTTCTGATGAACTGATGTGGCGTTGGTATGATCTTCTCTCTTTCCGTTCACTAGATGAAATTGTGCTATTAAAACAAGATGTAGCTAACGGACGTAATCCTCGTGATGTCAAAATTCTCTTAGCAAAAGAATTAATTGAGCGTTTCCATGATAAAGCAGCCGCCGATGCCGCAGAACAAACCTTTATCGAACGCTTCCAAAAAGGGGCAATGCCAGATGAAATGCCAGAATTCACTTTCCAAGGCGAAATGCCGATCGCTAACTTGTTAAAAGAAGCAAATTTAGTTGCTTCAACCTCAGATGCGTTACGCATGATTAAGCAAGGTGGGGTAAAAATTGATGGTGAAAAAGTCGAAGATAGTAAACTAATCATCACCGCTTCTACCGCTATTTATCAAGTAGGTAAACGTAAGTTCGCTAAAGTAAGCGTACAATAACAAAATATAACGTCTTTTCTTTTTATTAAATATCAAAGAGAAAAGACGTATTCTCTTAATTTAACAGCCTATTTTTTAATCATTTATTATTATTATGACAACTCAAATGTTTCTCGATGAAGTTAATAAACGCAGAACTTTTGCGATTATTTCTCACCCTGATGCAGGGAAAACAACCATTACAGAAAAAGTGTTACTTTACGGACAAGCGATCAAAACCGCAGGAACAGTGAAAGGGCGTGGTTCAAATCAACACGCAAAATCTGACTGGATGGAAATGGAAAAACAACGTGGAATTTCAATTACTACTTCCGTAATGCAGTTTCCTTACAACGACTGCTTAGTCAATTTATTAGATACACCTGGACACGAAGACTTCTCCGAAGATACTTATCGTACATTAACTGCAGTAGATAGCTGTTTAATGGTTATCGATGCGGCAAAAGGGGTTGAGGAGCGTACTATTAAATTAATGGAAGTTACTCGTTTGCGTGATACCCCAATTCTTACGTTTATGAATAAACTCGATCGTGATATTCGTGATCCAATGGAACTATTAGATGAAGTTGAGAATGTATTGAAAATCCACTGCGCACCTATTACTTGGCCGATTGGTTGCGGTAAGTTATTCAAAGGCGTTTATCACCTTTATAAAGATGAAACCTATTTATATCAAACGGGGCAAGGTCATACCATTCAAGAAATCCGTATCATCAAAGGGTTAAATAATCCTGAATTAGATCAAACTGTTGGCGAAGATTTAGCGCAACAACTACGTGATGAATTAGAACTCATTCAAGGGGCAAGCAATGAATTTGATCTTGAACTATTTTTGCAAGGCGAGTTAACCCCTGTTTTCTTTGGTACGGCACTCGGCAACTTTGGGGTGGATCATATGTTAGACGGATTAACTGAATGGGCACCTGCGCCACAACCACGTCAAACTGATGTACGTCAAGTCGAAGCAACCGAAGAAAATTTCGCTGGTTTTGTCTTTAAAATCCAAGCAAACATGGATCCAAAACACCGCGATCGTGTTGCCTTTATGCGGATTGTTTCGGGTAAATACGAAAAAGGAATGAAATTACGCCATATTCGCATTGGTAAAGATGTCATCATTTCTGACGCGCTCACATTTATGGCTGGTGATCGTAGCCATGTTGAAGAAAGCTTTGCTGGCGATATTATTGGTTTACATAATCACGGTACGATTCAAATTGGTGATACCTTCACACAAGGCGAAGATCTCAAATTTACTGGCATTCCAAACTTTGCCCCAGAATTATTCCGTCGTATTCGCTTAAAAGATCCGCTTAAACAAAAACAACTGCTAAAAGGATTAGTTCAGTTATCTGAAGAGGGAGCTGTACAAGTATTCCGTCCTTTAACAAATAACGATTTAATCGTTGGTGCGGTTGGAATTTTACAATTTGATGTGGTTGTTTCACGTTTAAAAACGGAATATAACGTAGAAGCTATCTATGAAACAGTGAATGTTGCTACAGCACGTTGGGTTGAATGTTCTGATGCGAAAAAATTGGAAGAGTTTAAACGTAAAAACGAACAAAATCTGGCATTAGATGGTGGCGATAATCTCACCTATATAGCCCCAACAATGGTGAATTTAAATTTAACCCAAGAACGTTATCCAGACGTCATCTTTTTCAAGACCAGAGAGCATTAATATTTATTTCTTTTTCTTGGTGTTTTCTCATAATAAAACACCAAGAATCTGTTTTTATTATAACTTCTGACTTAGATCATAGAATTTCCCAATAATGTAACAAATTTAACATTTATTATTGTTCTTATTATTTCTGCTCGTTAAAATACATCACAATTTTTATGAATTTAGCAAAAGTTTCATTAAATTTAGTTTATAAGGATCAGTACAATGACACCTAAAATTCTGATTGTCGAAGACGAAGCGGTTACACGTAATACGCTTAAAGATATTTTTGAAGCGGAAGGTTATCGTGTATTTGAAGCTGTTGATGGCACTCAAATGAATCAACAATTAGCAGCACAAAAAATTAATCTAGTGATTATGGATATTAATCTACCTGGGAAGAATGGATTATTACTTGCTCGCGAATTACGCGAACAAAATAATATTGCACTCATGTTTTTAACTGGGCGAGATAATGAAGTGGATCGCATTCTTGGTTTAGAAATTGGTGCTGATGATTACATCACTAAACCATTCAACCCCCGTGAATTAACTATTCGTACACGCAATTTATTACAACGCACTATGGCGGATAAAAGCACTAATAACCATAAACATATTGAAAAATATCAATTCAATGGGTGGACATTAGATATCAATAGTCGCACATTAATTAATCCTGAAGGCGTGGCTCAAAAATTACCACGTAGTGAATTCCGTGCAATGTTACATTTCTGTGAAAATCCTGGCAAAATTCAAACTCGTGATGATTTATTGAAAAAGATGACGGGGCGTGATCTTAAACCGAACGACCGTACAGTTGATGTAACAATCCGCCGTATTCGTAAACATTTTGAAGATCACCCTGACACACCAGAAATTATCGCCACTATTCATGGTGAAGGCTATCGTTTCTGTGGCGATTTAGAATCTGAATAAAAATATTATCTATTAAAAAAGCACCTTTTTAGGTATTTTTTGTGTGAAAAATAAAAATAGCACCTTTCTGGTGCTATTTTTGTATTAAGTATTAAGATCTTAATAATTCTAAATATTCATCGCGACTTTCATCGGTAAAAATTTCACGATGACCATTTAACACAAAACCATTTAATTTTTCTGCTAATGTTTCCGCTGCACAACATAACATTCTAAAATTAACAATATCATTACCTGGTGATGGCAATCGCATAAATAATGTTAAGCCAACAGTCGAAAAATTATCAAAGTTACTTGGATCAAATGTACCTGGTTGTATCATATTTGCTACGCTAAAAATCACTGGGCTATTCACCATGTTGACATCTAAATGACGATGATAAATATTATATTCACCAAAAATAAACCCTAACTCCTCCAACACGGCATGAATATGTGTACCGTAAAATTGGCGATTTTCTGGTGCGACGACATATAACATAATAAACTCAGGTTTTTGCTGGTTATAAGAAACCGTTTCTTTAGGCTCTACAGTATTATTTACTGCTAGGTTCTGCTCTGTTTTTACCTCTTGCGCTACAGTTTCAGTTGCTCTGTCTTCGCTATCAACAAAAAGCATATCACTATCTCGCTGTTGCTCAACAACATTATTGGGCATAGATTTATTATCTGTTTCAATCCCATTTTGTGAATTAGGTAGCGTAATTTTAATATTCTCAACTTGTCTTTCCACAGAAGGTTCAGTGATATCTTCTTCTAACGGTAAAGAAGCTTGATAAGGAATATCCTGTTCAACTGAACGTTCAGATTGAACAATTTCTCCTGTGATATTTACTGGTGAATCTTCGTGTTGTGATGATAATGAATTATCTATTGATTGTGGTAATATGCCTGATTGTTGAGAAGAATAGCTTGAACCTTGTGGTGAAAATTGAGACGTACTTGTAGAACGTTTGTGTCGCTCAAATTGTTGTGCAGATTTTTCAAATTGTGCCTTTTCGCGACGACTTGACCATATTCCATGCCCAATTAAGATACCTAATGCAAGCACACCAAGCAGAATTAATATTTGTTGTAAATCCATTGTCATTCACCCAATTTTTATAGCTATGAATGTTGAATATTTTAGCGTAAACGGCTTATAGCTTACCATATTTTTTCCAGATTGTTTTCTAAAAACCTGCATAGACATTCCGTTAAGTAAAAGATAAGATCATGCCGTTTTTAACAAGCGGAAAACATATGAAAGTTGGTTTAGTTTTAGAAGGCGGCGCAATGAGAGGTCTATATACCGCTGGTGTATTAGATATCTTTCTTGAAGAAAATATTAATGTAGATGGTATTGTCGGTGTTTCGGCGGGCGTTCTCTTTGGCGTCAATTACCCCTCAAAACAAAAAGGTCGTGTATTACGTTACAATTTACAATATCTCAACGATCCACGTTATATCAGCCTACGCAGTCTATTCACTACAGGCAATATTGTTAATAAAGAATTTGCCTTTTATGATCTGCCTATCAACCTTGATCCCTTTGATGAGCAAGCCTTTGTTACATCAAATATTGATTTCTATGCAACATTAACCAACGTTGAAACTGGCGAAGCTGAATATATCAAATTAAACCGTCCTTTGGCTGAAATGGAAGTACTACGTGCAACTTCTGCTATGCCTTTTGTTTCTAAAATGGTTGAAATTGAAGGGAAACGTTATTTAGATGGCGGCATTGCTGACAGTATTCCATTGGAAAAGTGTCGTCAATTAGGTTATGACAAAATTATTGTCATTTTGACCCGCCCATTAGAATATCGTAAGAAAAAAACACCCTCATGGATTTTTAACGTATTTTATTGGCAATATCCGCATTTAGTTGAAAAACTAGCGCATCGTTATTTAGACTATAATCAAAAAGTTGAACAGATTATTGAAGCTGACAAACGACAAGAAATTTTCGTTATTCGTCCTTCACAAACATTGCCGATTAAACGGATTGAAAAAGATCCCAATAAAATCCAAGCAATGTATGATTTAGGCATCAATGATGCACAACAGATCTTACCTGAATTAAGACAATATCTATCTTCAATCTAAAAGGAGAACATTGTGAGTTATTCCGATATTAAACAAGGCTGGCACTACTTTGTGCTTGGTTGGCATCTTATTAAAAGCAAAGGATTAAAGCGTTTTGTCATCATGCCGATTATGTTAAATATTTTACTGCTTAGCCTTGTTTTTTGGTTATTGATGCAACAGATTAATCATTTAACAGATTGGATACTTACTTTTATGCCAGATTGGCTAGGTTGGTTAACTTATATTATTACCTCTCTAGCGGTACTCATGATTTTATTCTTGTATTACTTTATTTTTACTACTTTGGCTGGTTTTATTGCCGCGCCTTTTAACGGTTTATTAGCAGAAAAAGTTGAATTGCTTATGACTGGGCAAACAGGCAACTCTGATGGCATTTTCGACTTTATCAAAGACTTACCAAGAATGTTTAAACGAGAATGGCAAAAACTTTGGTATAGCTTGCCGCGCATTATCATTCTCTTTTTATTAGGTTTTGTCCCTGTTATTGGACAAACGTTAATTCCTATTCTCTTTTTCTTATTTACCGCTTGGTTGCAGGCTATTCAATATTGTGATTACCCTTTCGATAACCATAAAATTAGCTTTCCTATGATGCAACAGCAATTAGCACAACGCAGAATGCTTAATTTGACTTTTGGTAGTTTAGTAGCAAGTTGTGCATTTATTCCACTATTAAATTTTATTGTTATGCCAGTTGCGGTTTGTGGTGCGACGGCAATGTGGGTCGAGCAATATCGCCATAATAATTAATAAATGAATAAAATAACCTACTTGTTAAAGTAGGTTATTTAATTTATGAATAAAAAATTACGCAAATGAATATTTATCACATTTTCAACTAAAGCTAAATTTCGCTGTTATCTGAAATAGCCCTTTCATTTTCGACAATTTTTATATTTAATTCTCCTAATTGATCAATTCCCATTCTGATCTGATCACCTGACACTACTTTTCCCACCCCTTCAGGTGTACCAGTAAAAATAATATCACCAGGTTCTAAGGTAAATAAGGTTGATAAATGAGCAACCGTTTCAGCCACAGACCAAATCAAATCGCAAATATCACCACGCTGCTTTTCTTCCCCATTCACTGTTAGCCAGATAGCACCAGAAGTAATATGCCCCACTTTGCTGACAGGATAAATTGGACCAATCGGTGCAGAAGCATCAAATGCTTTCCCCACCTCCCAAGGTCGCCCCATTGCTTTCATCTGATTTTGTAAATCACGCCGTGTCATATCTAATCCGACAGCATAGCCCCAAATATGTTCTAATGCTCTCTCTGCAGAAATATTTCGCCCAGCCTTACCTATCACAGCGACTAATTCCCCCTCATAATGCAGGTTTTCCGTCAAACTTGGATAAGGAAATGCATAAGTTTCTCCTGGTATAACTGGACGAATCGCATCTGCTGGCTTACAAAAGAAAAATGGTGGCTCACGATCAGGATCATGCCCCATCTCTCGAGCATGGGCTGCATAGTTTCGTCCAACACAATAAATACGCCGTACCGCAAAAAGCCGATCGCTATCTACCACAGGAATTGCAATAACTGGTGGTGGGGTAAAAATATATGACATAGCATTTACTCCGCTGATAATAACTATTTTTATCTTATTTGATATAAAGGAATTTTATATCTGCTAGTATTTTTATCACAATCTAGGAATAACAATCTATTTCTCTATACAAATTTCTGGGTATTATCCCAATCATTTCGAGAATATGACGATTATTTAACGTATAACTCTTGTCCCTGCTTTATTTTCTAACGCCTCCGCCACAAAATTCATATCAGCAATAATCCCTACGCCATTATTCATATTACAAACATAATCAACGATTGCATCTACTTTGGGTTGCATGGATCCTTTATCAAACTCATAGGTGAGCAATTCACTTACAGAAACTTCATCTAGCTTACGCTGATTATCCTTTCCCCAATTTAAATAAATACCATCACCATCAGTTAAAATGAGAAAATATTCTGCCTGAATCTCTTTAGCTAATAATGAAGCAGAGGCATCTTTATCTATAACACAATCGATATTTAAGAGCTGCCCATTTTGTTTAGATACTGGAATGCCGCCACCACCACAACAAATAACAATATTATCCTGCTCCAATGCAGAGCGAATAATCTCATTTTCCTGAATCGATAGTGGCTTAGGCGAAGCGACAACTCGACGATAATATTGTCCATCTTGTTTAATTTGCCAATGATATTTCTTGGCTAACGCCTCCGCTTCTGCTTGGTCATAAACACTGCCGATAAATTTATTTGGCGCTAAAAAAGCTTCATCACGAGAATCCACTTCAATATGCGTAATAATTGAGGTAATAGGTTGTTTCACTAATTTACGCAACTCTTGTACTAAAATTGTAGAAATCATACCTTGAGTTTCTGCGACTAAACAACTTAAAGGATAGGCTGGTACACTGGTATCAATATCATTTTGTTGCGCTAACAACCCGACTTGTGGACCATTACCATGTACAATCGCAATTCGATATTTATCCACTAACTGACTAATTGCAGCAGCAACGAGACTAATATTGGCTAATTGATTATCATACGACATTATCTGCCCACGCTTTAATAAAGCGTTGCCACCTAAAGCAATTACTATTGTAGGTTTCATTTTATTTCCTTATCTGCTGGAGAAGCCTGAGGAAATATTCCCTCAGGCAAAGAGATGTTTATGGCATTGTTTTCGCTGATTGATTACGATCTAACCAATATTTTAAGAAAAATAATGCTGCCACCATTGAGTAGGCGAGAACAAACGTTAAAGGTGATTCACCGCCAAAAACTGGTTTTGCTTGGTGAATAATGCCAAAGAGAGCTAAGATCGCTGCCAAAATCGCACTAATAGCCCCTTTTTTCGGTTGGTTTGTAATTGCAAAAATAGCAATACACCCCCAAAGCAATGACGATAACGGCGCTCCACTACCTAGATGGAATAATCCTGTAAAATCAACACCATTTTTTTCCAAAAGATCCCACCCTAGCTGACCAGCATTCGTTCCAGCACTTTTTAACGTATTTCCTACCGTCGTTAATGCCCAAGCACCAATCCAAGGAAATAAGCAGACAAAAATAACTGGCACTTCCAATTTTGGCGTTTCTCTCACGACTTGATTCGCCGTTACAATACCAATAAAGATAAGAATTGGGGCGATTGCCGCCATTGGAATTAAGGAAAGAAGAAAACCGCCTAGCCCTAATAAGCAAACTAAAAACATCACTATCCCTGTACCAAGCGTATATCCAATACCCGCGCCCATTTCTTTATACGCGGTATGCCCAACATATACGGTAACAGGGAATGGATTTCCCATTAATGCACCAAACATGGTTGAACAACCATTAGCAATCATCACGCGACGTGTTGGGTATGGATCGCCTGCAGCGTGCGCGCTTTCTATATTTTCTAGATCAAAAACATAATTTGCTAACGCTAACGGAACAGCTGAGGCTAAATAAGGAATCGCAACAGCAACACCATCAAGAAAATTATTGAGATGTAATTTTGGTGGATTAAATCCAGCACTCTGTAAAGCACTACTAATTTTAGACGCATCTTGCAAACCAAAAATCCACGCTAAAATTGTTCCGACAATTAAGAGCAGAAGTCCTGTTGGTATACGTTTAAAAATTGGCGAACGCCCAAACCAGTTAATGAAAATCAGCACCAGAACCACAAAAGAGACAACTGGTGTATGAAAAGCTTGTAACATTGGATTCATTGCCAATAACAGCAAACCTAATCCAGCTAAACAAGAAAGTAACACGGTTCTTGGTACGGCTTTTCTTAAAAGATCTCCCATAAAAGAGCCAATAAAGAGAATAAATCCCTCAACGAATCCCCAAACTAAGCCAATACTTAACGCCAGTTCATAATCTTGAGTTTGTTGATATACGGGGAGTAGCACAAGAAAGGTTACCGTAAAAATCGATGGCGCACTCGGTCCAGATGGCAAGGCAACAACGTCCTCTCTACCTGACTGTTTCGCTAATATTTTCGCAAAGATAACATAACAAATACTTGCACATAATACCGCTAAGCCAAAAGCAGGTACGACTCGCCCAAACACCACCTCTGAGGGTATGCCAACAACAACCGTTAATAAGGCAATCATGGTGAGCAAATTAGTTAAATTATTGCTAAATAAACCAAAGAAAGCAGCCCAATCACCTTTTTTCCAAAATTGTGTATTCATTTTCGGCTCCTTACTCTGCTGTATATTTATTTGTAAAAGCTAATATTGCTTTATTGAATGCCTCCATTGGCGGATTAACTATCCCTGCGCCAATCATGCCAATACCGGCTTCCTTATGAGCTATCGCTGTATTAATAATTGGTAATACGCCACTTTCAATCACTTTTCGAATATCAATCCCTGTTGGTACGCCCATAAAGTTAAGCGAAGGAATCGTAATATTAGGATTATTCCCTGTTGTGATTTGCTTCATTAATTGGCTGTAATTCATAGCATCACTCACCGTTCCCCCTACTAAGGAAACGATTGCTGGTGCAGCCGCCATAGCAAAACCACCAATCCCATACGTTTCAGTAATGGCTGAATCCCCGACATCTAATCCCGAATCTTCTGGTTTATAACCAGCAAACATTGGTCCAACCACTCGCTGTGCAGGTCCAGTAAACCATTGGTTAGGTAAGCCAGACACACGAATACCAAAGTCTGTCCCATTTCTTGCCATCGTAGTAAGTACAGTAGAATAAGGAATACCTTGCGCAGCATCTAGCGCAGCCTTACAACAGACCATCCACGTTGGTCCTGAAAAATAATCAGACGACGCAACAAAATTGAATGCATCTTGCTTATCTTTTTGACTAAAATCGGTTTCTAAAATATAGGGGGTGAGCTTTTGGATAAGCAGCAGTGTGCCTGCTACATTACGGTTATGACATTCATCACCCATATGTAATGCTTGTGCAAGCATTAAACGTAAATCGATCCCCTCCTTACAATAAGACATCGCCTGCGAAAGCATTGGTCCAAATACATCTCTCAGCCAGTTCAAACGATCAATCACACTCTGATCATTGGCTCCCATACGTAATATTTTGGCTAATTGCTCCGATAAATTAGTAAAAGCGATATTGCCGTGAGTCTTATTTTCTACAATATGAACATACATAGAGGGACTAGTAACCCCCGTCATTGAGCCAACTGCTTGATGTTCATGACATGGTGAAAACGTAATTTCTCCACTTGCCGCCAACTCTGCCGCTTCTTGCAAATTCTTTGCCCAGCCTTCAAATACGATTGCACCCGTAATAGCTCCCCGCATCGGACCATTCATTCTTTCCCATTCAATAGGTGGTCCAGCGTGCAACAGCATCTTCCCTTTCATTCCAGGAATAACATCTTTGGCTTGCCCATATCCAATTAATACTGGCTGTGCTTGGGTAATACGTTGAAATGCCTCTTGGTTAGCGTGTTCTATCTTTTCGGCAATCTCCTCTACTTCTAAACGACTTAAAGCATCAATTAATTCAGAATTGCCATTGCCAACTGGTTTCCAGTCTAATTGGATCACTTTTACCTGCTGACGAGTAAGATCTTCTGCAAATTGGCGTAACCCAACATTAATAACTGTTAAAGATTGATTAAATAAATGCGTCATACGTTATTCTCCTTTTACAACAAACTCTTTGGCTAACAATCCAGCATTCGTTGAACTGGAAGCAATCGTTATACCTGCCTTTTCTAAAAGTGCGATTTGGCTATTGACACTTGGTGAATCTAACTCTGTTCCTAGCACATAAGCTAATATCTCTAAATGTCGCCCTGCATTGTGTGCATCTTGTTTAACTTGTATTAATGCATTCAAGGTTTCATTTACTGGATCAAGGTTAGCACCAAAACCAACGACAAAATCGAGTAATAAAACGCCAACCTCAGGATCTTTTCCTTCTTGTAGAATACGTTCTATACGATAGCTAGGATCGATCATTGGGTGCGCTTTGCCCTGAGTAAATTCATCATCGCCAAAATCAATAAACGTATGACCTTTTGATTTATCTGTTGCTAAAATTCTATGCGCTTTATTAGGGTGAATATTAGAATAAACCTCATCATGTTTTTCCATCGCAGAAAATAACGCCTCATCACACAACGTCCCTCCACAAAAGAGTCCACGAATATATTTTTGTTCTGGAGACAGTTTTGCCCTTACTTCATTAATTAATGGCCAATTTAGGGCGTGTTTATCGATACTTTCTTCTGCAATGCCAGACTTAATGACAGCTGCCATTGCCGTAGGTTTACTATGAGAAAATATTTGAATATGAGAGGATAATGTTTGTTCACCTTGATAACCTAAAAACCAAATAAAAATTGGTTTGCTTATTTGCTGGCAAGCCGTTAGAATTTTTTCTGCAACTGATGGTGCTGGTGGTTTAGAAACAATTACGATTACTGATGTATGGGGATCTTCAGCAAGTAATTGCAAACCATTCAGCATCATTATTCCACCTATCTCTTCTGATAGATCTCTGCCACCTGTGCCGATAAGTTGAGAAACACCACCGCCAAACTCATGAATGCGAACGGATACTTCTTGAGCACCTGTACCCGATGCGGCGACAATGCCTATATTCCCTTGGCGCACTTTATTAGCAAAACCAAGCCCAACACCATTAATCATTGCTGTACCACAATCTGGTCCCATCATTAATAATTTTTTATTGTGCGCTAATTGTTTTAAATGTAATTCTTGCTCAATAGGAACATTGTCAGAAAATAACATAACGTGCTTATTTAACATCAATGCTTTTTCTGCTTCCCTCGCCGCATAGGCGCCATTCACTGAAATAATCACTAAATTACTTTCTGGATTCTTATCCGCCGCCGCAGTAATGGTATGAAATATTTCATTCTTCTCTTCTATATCTGCTGTTGGTTTACGGCTCAGTAACGCTTCAACTTGTATGAATATTTCATCAACATGACTACTTTCTTCTACAACAACGGCAATCATCAAATCAGAAGCTACAGCTGTACTCAATTCATCAGTCAATAAATTCGCTTCTGTTAATACTGCTTTATTCATCGGGCTACCCATCGCAACTTGTGCTTGAATAACGCCATCAAGCTGATTTATTGCCGTAGAAATCGCCATCAATGTAACTGAGTCAATATAAGTATTTGTTTTTAATCGACTATATAAGGGCATAAATAGACTCTCTTTGTTATCAAATGAGGAAAACCAGCTAATAATCCACTAAGTAAATCAAAACCACTTCTATGCCCCAATGTAATAACATTTTGTACGACAACAGGATCATAAGTAGTGCTTAATAAATTATGGATAAATAGCTGAACGGGACGACTAACTTGCGCTAAGCAAGCGTCTTGTAAAAATCCTATCGAAATAGGATTGGTTAGTTGTAAATTTGCAAGTATCGCGGTAGCTAGTTTTTCTCTTTGTGAATGAAAAGGACTTTGAGGTAATATCAGTGCAACCACTAACCCACAAAGAAAATCATCACCACTAGGTGTTAAACCAACTCCCAAACCAAGCAAATTTTTCACTTCATCAAATACAGACCGATTATGTGCCAACGCCGCTAATAAATTTTCTATTCCCATCTGTAAATATCGTTGTGTTGTAACTTGCACAATATCTACGGGGATACCTTGTTGATGAATAAGAATATTCCAAGAAAAATCTAACAATGTGTGATTAATCGCATTTAACGAATATTGCAAATCGCAAGAAAATTTTCGAGGTAAGTCGGCTGTAATCAAAAAATTATCAACCATAGGAATATGTTGTAATAAGCGTAATTGACGAGGTCCTTGAGGAACAGATGGATCAACTAATGCAACAATTTGATTATTGAATAGTTGTAAATTTAAGACATGTTGGTGTCTAGAAAGAATCTTAAATTGTTTTGCAATCAGTAACCTATAATTTCTTTCAAGCCGACTATCCATACTATCTACTGTTACCCATTGCATATTTACCGCCTATTTAAGATATTCTGCAATAATATCGGCTATTTCTTGGTAACCTTTACGACGAGCCAGCTCTAATGGCGATACGCCCCATTCATCTGTCATCGTAGGGTCGGCATCATGTTCTAATAACAAACGAACAATGCGCTGCATTTTCTCCCCACCATCATTGAGAATAATTGCCTCAATTAATGCAGTCCAACCAACAGTATTCGTCAGATTCACATTAATATCCGTATTCTCCAATAAAAACTGCACAATCTCCTCATGTCCTTTCTCTGCAGCTGGCGTTAAACCATTACCACCAAATCGCGTTAAACGTGTCAGATCACAACCTAACTCCACCATCAATTTCACAAGTGATAAATCATTATGAATACAACCATAAATAAACGGATTAAAACATTTATTATCCTGAGCATTAATATCTGCACCATATTCAGCTAATAAACGTATCGCATCATATTGTTTATGCTGTGCTGCAACCAAAATCGGCGTTCTCTTGCCTTTATCTGTAGCATTAATGTCCACCTCTTTTTGCGATAATAACTGCCTAATTTGGGAACAATTCCCCGTAGCAGCCGCACTAAAAAGTAATTCACTCATCATTTTCTCCTTCGTTGTTGAATAAATTAAATTAACCATTGATTTCGATATTCATCTGTACATAACAGATCTAATAAGTAATTAATAATTTGACTATTTCGTTGATTTTTCCACGCATAATAAACACGAATAGGTTGCTTATGCTCCGCAATAACTTTTTCGACAACAGTTCCTTTTAATAAAGCCGATGCCGCAAACCCTCGCGGAACAAACCCAATCCCCACGCCTTCAATAATCATTGACAACACCATATTTAAATCCGCGACATAAATAACCTTTTGTCCTTTTAAAGCCCATGTTTTCTTATGTTGTAGCGCAATAGATGAGTCATGCACGATAATTGACGGAAATTGACGCAGTTTTGCTGCTTTTAAGACCTGTTCTTCTGTGGCAAGCGGGTGATTTGGCGACACTAAAAAAACCCACTCTACATCGCCTAAATATTCAGTAGAAATATTGCCATGACTCCATGGTGGATTCTGCGGTGCGCCAATAACAAAATCAGCCCGATCTTCATATAATGAATCCCATGTACCGTTATAAACTTCAGTACGAATTGAAAATTCTGTTGCGGGAAATTTATCTAATAAGTTAGCTAATAATTTAGGAATGGGTTGGTGATTAATAATATAATTTAACGCAATTCTAAACTGACTTTCGACACCTTCATTTAAACGCACAGCATTTCGCTCTAACTCTTGTAGTCCCTGTAAAATCCAGTCTCCTTGCTCTAATATATAATTTGCTGCTGAAGTTAATTGTATATGTCCATTTCTACGCTCAAATAATTTAATACCTATTTCTTCTTCCATTTTTCTTGCACTATAACCAATAGCAGAAGGTACCCGACACAATACTTTTGCAGCTTCACTAAAACTTCCCGTTTTACTAATCACCTGTAAAATTCTGATTGAATCTGAAGAAAGTCCCATAAAATGCTCCTAAATATCTTTAAATATTATGCTAGTTGATCTTTTGCTATCATAATCCAGAATTACCTGTTTATTTAAAAATCAAAAAAATCATATCAATAACATTTAAGTGAACAAGCAAAAAAAATTGAAAATGAGCAACAAGAAATTTGCTAAGAAAACCAATTTCTACTGATAATTCAGCAAGTTTACCTCTCTTCGTAACCTGCCCCCTGTTATCGACATTTCGTTTATTTTTTGATCCACTTCACAAATTTAAAATTTGCTTATTTTCAGGGTAGAAAAACTGCTCTATCATTCTATCGAAACGTTTCGATGACGAAAAAATAGGAGTAAAAAATGAAAAAAGTCGGTATTTTAAATTCACACCTCTCTCATGTCATTGCAACTTTAGGTCATACCGATTCACTTACGCTTTGTGATGCGGGATTGCCTATTCCAAGACACGCAGATTGTGTTGATCTCGCCTTAACCTCAGGTATTCCAAGTTTTCTTGCTATTTTTGATGCTGTTGTGAGTGAATGTTTCGTTGAAAAAGTCTTACTCGCAGAAGAAATTAAAGAAAAAAATCCTGTTATCCATACTGCTTTATTACAACGTTTGGCGCAATTAGGACAACAACAAAATAACGAAATCATCATTGATTACGTTTCACATACAGAATTCAAACAAACTAGCCAAGCCAGTAAAGGATTTGTCCGTTCTGGTGAATGTACACCTTATGCCAACATTATTATTTATTCAGGTGTTCCTTTTTAAGAGGCAAAAACGATGCAACCAATTCTTAAATTAGACAATATCTGCAAATCTTTCCCTGGTGTACGTGCTTTGTATAAGGCAGGATTGTCAGTCTATCCTGGTAGAGTCATGGCATTAATGGGCGAAAATGGTGCAGGTAAATCTACCTTGATGAAAATTTTGACGGGCATTTATACAAAAGATAAAGGTTCGATTCACTATCTTGGTCAAGAAGTTACCTTTAAAAATCCTAAAGCCTCACAACTTGCAGGAATCAGTATTATTCATCAAGAATTAAATATTATTCCTAATCTTACTATTGCGGAAAATATCTTTTTAGGTCGTGAATTTACCACCCGATTTGGCGGGATCGATTGGGCAAAAATGTCTGCTGAATCAGAAAAATTACTCCGCCGTTTAAAAGTAAAACATAGTCCGTCCACGCCAGTCGATCAGTTATCGCTTGGTGAATTACAGATGATCGAAATTGCCAAAGCACTTAGCTTTGATGCGAAAGTGATTATTATGGACGAGCCAACTGACGCTCTCACTGATACCGAAACGGCTGCACTATTTGATGTAATCCGAGAACTCAAAGCACAAGGTTGTGGCATTGTGTTTATCTCTCACCGTATGCAAGATATTTTTACTATTTGCGATGATGTAACAATTTTACGTGATGGTGAATTGATTACTGAATGTGAACTAAGCCAAATCAATGAAGAACAATTAATTGAACTGATGGTTGGGCGGAAACTTGCCGAACAATATCCGCATATCAATTCTCCAATGGGAGAAATTGTCTTAGAAGTGAAAAATCTTAGTGGGCATGGTGTGCATAACGCTTCTTTTCATTTAAAGAAAGGCGAAATTTTAGGTATTTCTGGCTTAATGGGCGCTGGCAGAACTGAATTAATGAAGTTAATTTATGGTGCTTATCATAAAACCAGTGGCGAAATCTATTTACATCAAAAACAACTTTCCATTCACTCACCACAAGATGGTCTACACAATGGCATTGTCTATATTTCAGAAGATCGAAAAGGTGATGGCTTAGTGTTAGGTATGACAATAAAAGAAAACATGACACTAACTGCATTAAAACAATTAACCGAACATTACTCTATTAATCATAAGAAAGAAAAAATGATGGTAACGGATTTCATTGATCTATTTAAGATTAAAACACCATCAATGGATCAAACGATTGGTTTACTCTCTGGCGGTAATCAACAGAAAGTGGCGATTGCTAAAGGTCTGATGACTCGCCCCGATGTGTTAATTCTTGATGAACCAACACGTGGAATTGATGTTGGTGCAAAAAAAGAAATCTATCAATTAATCAATAAATTTAAAGAGGAAGGAATGAGTATTATCCTCGTTTCTTCAGATATGCCTGAAATTATTGGTATGAGTGATCGCGTTTTAGTGATGAATAATGGTGAAATTAGTGCTGAATTTTTACGTGATGATGTTAATCAGGAAAAACTCCTTACTGCCGCAATTACACAAATTCATTAATTAATAAGGATATACTATGGCTACCCCAACCATGACAAATAAACAATTTAATATAAAAGAATTTTTAATCGAACAACGTTCTATTATTGCATTGCTTGTTCTCATTGTTACCGTTTCTTTGATTAGCCCAAATTTTTTCACAATCGATAACTTATTGAATATTCTCCGTCAAACCTCTGTGAATGCAATTATTGCAGTAGGAATGACATTTGTTATCTTAACAGCTGGAATTGATCTATCGGTTGGATCAATCCTTGCGTTAACTGGTGCAATAGCAGCATCATTAGTAAACCTTGAGCTTTCAATTTTTGTTGTGATTCCACTCGTATTACTCTTTGGCACCTTACTTGGTGGTATAAGTGGCATCATCATTGCAAAAGGTAAAGTTCAAGCCTTTATTGCCACCCTAGTTACTATGACTTTATTGCGTGGTGTTACTATGGTTTATACTGATGGTCGTCCTATTAGCATTGGTTTTTCAGATGCAGCCGATCATTTCACTTTCTTGGGTACAGGTTATTTATTTGGTATTCCATTCCCAATCTGGTTAATGGCAATTATTTTCGCCATTGCTTGGTATCTACTTAAACATACACCTATCGGTCGTTATATCTATGCCCTTGGTGGTAATGAATCTGCGACCCGCTTATCTGGTATCAATGTTGATAAAGTAAAAATCTTCGTTTATGCCGCCAGTGGTTTTCTTGCAACTGTTGCAGGCCTGATTGTTACTTCTCGTTTATCTTCTGCTCAACCGACTGCTGGTGTATCTTATGAGTTAGATGCGATTGCTGCTGTCGTGGTTGGTGGTACAAGTTTAATGGGAGGTAAAGGACGTATTATGGGGACTTTAATCGGGGCATTAATTATTGGTTTCTTAAATAATGCGCTAAACCTTTTAGATATTTCGTCTTATTACCAAATGATTGCTAAATCTATTGTGATCTTACTTGCTGTACTCACAGATCATTTTTGTCGTCGTAAATCAGCCTAACTTATTTAGTCAACCCTAATTAAAGGAGAACCTTTATGAAAAAACTTACTCTTATCGCATCAGCTTTAGTTCTCGGTACGTTTGCAAGTAATGTTGCATTAGCAAAAGAGACTATCGCCCTTGCTGTTTCCACATTAGATAATCCATTTTTCGTTACCTTAAAAGAAGGTGCTGAAAAAGAAGCACAAAAATTAGGCTATAATCTCGTTGTCTTAGATTCGCAAAACGATCCTTCTAAAGAGCTCGCTAACATTGAAGACATCACTGTTCGTGGTGCAAAAGTGTTATTAATCAACCCAACCGACTCAACTGCGGTTGCAAATGCAGTTCGTATTGCTAATCAGAAAAAAATTCCAGTTATCACTTTAGACCGTGGTGCTGCACAAGGTGAAGTCGTGAGCCATATCGCATCTGACAATGTTGCTGGTGGTAAAATGGCGGGTGATTTTATTGCCCAAAAACTAGGTGATAATGCCAAAGTTATCCAATTAGAAGGTATCGCTGGCACCTCTGCTGCTCGTGAACGTGGTGAAGGATTTAAACAAGCGGTTGACGCTCACCATTTTAATGTTCTTGCAAGCCAACCAGCCGATTTTGACCGTACTAAAGGATTAAACGTAATGGAAAATCTTTTAACAGCTCAACCAAGTGTACAAGCTGTATTTGCACAAAATGATGAAATGGCATTAGGTGCAATTCGTGCGATCCAAGCAGCAAATAAATCTGTGGTCATTGTTGGTTTTGATGGAACAGATGACGGTGTAAAAGCAGTAAAAAGCGGCAAACTAGCTGCCACTATTGCACAACAACCTGAGCTTATTGGTGCATTAGGTGTACAAACTGCAGATAAAGTGATTAAAGGTCAAGCTGTTGAAGCGAAAATCCCAGTACCATTAAAAGTAGTTACTAAAGAATAATTACTATAAACGTGGGTGGAAGGAATATTTTTCACCCACTTTTCAAATATTGTTGTATTGATTAAACATCTAAGGAGTTTTTATTATGTCTGCAAATAAAATGCTTACCGTACTTGGTAGTATTAACGCTGATCACGTCATTCAAGTACCCCACTTCCCACAACCAGGCGAAACGTTATCAGGTAAAAATTATCATATTGTTTTCGGTGGTAAAGGGGCAAATCAAGCAGTTGCAGCAGCTCGTTTAGGTGCCAAAGTTCACTTTATTGCTTGTATCGGCAATGATGATATTGGGCAACAAATGAAGACCTCCTTTCAACAACAAGGTATTAATGTTAATAGCATTACCACGATTGATGGTGAAACTACGGGTATTGCAATGATTCAAGTCGCTCAAAATGGTGAGAATAGTATTGTCATTTCTGCTGGGGCAAATGCACATTTATCTACTGATCTTGTCGCTAAATTTGCACAACAAATTACCCAATCTGAAGCGATCTTAATGCAATTAGAGACGCCATTAGAAGGTGTTATGTATGTAGCTAAAATTGCGAAACAAGCGGGTACACACGTTGTACTTAATCCTGCACCTGCCCGTACATTACCAGATGAATTATTTTCACTGTTAACGATGATTACCCCTAATGAAACCGAAGCTGAAATTCTCACTGGTGTAAAAGTGGTTGATGAAGAGAGTGCAAAACGTGCAGCACAAATTTTCCACCAAAAAGGGGTAGCGATTGTATTAATTACCTTAGGGGCAAAAGGGGTTTTTATTAGTCATAATCAACTACAAAAAATTATTCCTGGTTTCCGTGTAGAGGCTAAAGATACCACAGCAGCAGGTGATACCTTTAATGGTGCACTTGTTACCGCTTTACTCGAAAATCAATCACTTGAAGAAGCTATCCAATTTGCACACGCTGCCGCCGCAGTTAGCGTTACCCGTTTTGGCGCACAATCTTCTATTCCAACCAAAGAGGAAACTGTTGCTTTTTTACAGAAAGTCAAATAAGTTAACCTATTCGCAGTAACAAGGGGTGATTTATGGCAACCATGAAAGACATTGCAAGAATTGCAAAAGTTTCTACATCAACAGTTTCACACGTCATCAATAATAGTCGTTACGTCAGTGATGAGATGCGTGAAAAAATTATGAAAGTTGTACAAGAATTAAATTACACCCCTTCTGCCGTTGCTCGTAGTTTAAAAGTTAAAGAAACCAAAACCTTAGGTATGTTAGTGACTGCCACCAGCAATCCATTTTTTGCGGAAGTGGTAAGTGGCGTTGAACAATATTGTAATCAACATCAATACAATTTAATTATTTCTAGTACTGATGGTGATGAAGCTCGCTTATTACAAAATATCCAAACATTAATCCAAAAACAGGTTGATGGTTTATTGTTAATGTATTCTGATGCACGTCATTCACTGGTGAAACAACTCAATGTCCAGCTACCTATGGTCATTATGGATTGGTGGCCAACTGCACTTAATGCGGATCGAATTTACGAAGATTCAGAAGCAGGCGCTTATTTAGCGACCAAAACCCTGATTGAACAAGGTCATCAAAAAATTGCCATTATCACGGGTAAATTGGATAAATCTTTAGCACATAACCGTTTAATTGGTTATCAAAAAGCGTTACAAGACGCAAACCTTACAATTAACCCTGAATGGATTATTGAAAGTCATTTCGATTTTGAAGGCGGTGTTGAGGGAATGAAAAAATTATTGCTAGCCAAAGATCGTCCAACGGCTATTTTTGCGTGTAGTGATACGATTGCGGTTGGCGTTTATCAAGTTGCTTGGCAGCAAGGTTTACGCATTCCAGAAGATATTTCCGTGATTGGTTACGATAATATTATGCTTGCACAATATTTAACGCCACCGCTCACCACGATCCATCAACCAAAAGCAGAATTGGGAAAACTTGCAGTAGAAACGTTATTACAACGAATTAAATCGCCACAACAAGCCTACCAAACCTTAATGCTTGAACCTCAGTTAGTAATGCGCCAATCCGTTAAAAAATGTTAACGCTCAATAACAGAAAACCTCTTCTTATGTGATAAGAAGAGGTCTATTTAATCAAATCAAGAGTTGATAAATTACAAAATCTCTTTCGCTTTTGCTACTACGTTATCAACCGTAAAACCAAATAATTTAAACAACTCCTCCGCTGGGGCTGATTCGCCAAAGCTATTCATGCCTACAACACGTCCTGATAAACCAACATATTTGTACCAGAAATCGCTTATCCCCGCTTCTATCGCAACACGTTTCGTTACATTGCTTGGTAATACGCTTTCTCGATATGCTGCATCTTGTTTATCAAATACGTTGGTGCTTGGCATGGAAACCACGCGAACCTTACGACCTTCTGCCGTTAATTGCGCTGCCACTTTTACTGCTAACTCTACCTCTGAACCAGTCGCAATCAGAATTAATTCAGGCGTGCCTGCACAATCTTTTAAGATATAAGCTCCTCGTTTGATATTAGCGAGTTGTTCCGCATTTCTCTCCATTT
>NZ_JBHLWB010000010.1:0-108569 GCF_042433055.1 Gallibacterium trehalosifermentans | reverse complement strand
GAAATGGCTTACGCCGTTTGTGCCTTATATCTCCGCCCTGAAGGACGGAGTTTTACGGCACGAGTCTGATAAAGCACATAAGGTTTATCTTTGCTAAACGCATCATCAGCACCATAAGCGGTAGAAAGAATATGCACATTACTACCAAAATAGGCATACCCCATTGCGCCTGGTGGAGTTTGTTGTCTGCCGCCCTCGGTTAAATCATCTAAATAAAAGATAATATCGGAGTTTGCATTGCTGGTCGCCGTGCCATTCATTAAGGTGAAATGAACATTGCTATATTTTCCGTAAACCTTTAATGCCTCGGTAATATCCGCCTGCTGCCGCGCACTGAACTGCTGGAAACCTGTTAGCGTAACTTCACCAGATGACTTCATCTCTTTTGCCACCGTCGCAAAGGAATAGGTGATATTCAGCGGCTGCCCCACACCTTTCCATTTTGCTGGATTGCTAAGATACCCCTCGCGATAATCATTTAACACACTAATAAAATAAGGCAACGGTTCCGTGCTATTCGCCGCACTCGCAATCGCCGTGGTGCTACCTGTATGCTGCGCAGGATCATCGGCTTGCTCGCTAACAATCGATTCTGGGTCAGCGGCTGGTGGCGTTTCCTCAGGCGTCGTCTCTGTGGTTGGCGCTTCACTTTCTGGTGTCTCACTCACCGGCTGTTCAGGCGATGTCGGCGTCTCTTCTACTGCCGGCGAGGTATTTTCTGTAGGCGTAGGATTAACTGGTGTATCCGTGCCAGTTGCTGGCGATGCAGGATCGGCTGGCGTTGTGCTATCAGTTTCCGCAGGTGTTGTCGTTGTTGGCTCGGTTACCGCAGGTTCTGTGGTTGGCTCGGTTGTCGCTGGATCAGTGCTTACCGCCGGCTCTGCTGGTGGCTCACTCGCAGCTGCCTGAGTGCTGTCCTTGCTCGATGATTTACCTGCGCTAACACCAATCGCAACTCCACCGCCCACTACCACCGCCGTCGATCCTAACACCACCGCACTATTCATTGTACCTGAGGCAACAGAAGCCACTTCAGTTTCAATCACATTTTGGTGCAACGCATCTTCAAATACAGGAATCTCAGGCGCATTCAGCGCTGAGTAAGTATTATTACTGGTAAGTTGTGGGACAGAATCAAACACCGATTGATACTCTTCAATCACGGCTTTCAGTTGATTATTTTGGTAAATCTGTAAATTCCCATCTTGCAAAGAAAACTGCAAATTTTCCCCAGAAATTTCAAACCCATTATTGCCTGCGACGGCTTTAAAATGTTGTAAGGTGGTTTGGGAATCAACCTTAATCACCTGAATTTTACGAAGTAAATTTACATTGGCTGGCATAATCTTCTCTTATCATAAAAATAATTGTGTTATATCAACAATTTAATACGCTTGTATCCAAAAAATTATCTGCTTAATCAGGAAAAAAGCTAATCTTTTCACGATTAAACACAAAATTGTTATATTGTCTTGCTGATAACTTATTGATGTCAATCTTTTTTCCGTGCTAAGCGCACTAAGCAACAATCTTTTCCTTTTTCTCTTCAATTACGCGCAAAATCATTGCGATAACGCGCATAAAAAACATACTATTGTAAATAAAAAATATTTTCTATTACATTTGTTGACAAAAGCCTAGGGGGGGGGAAAATAACTAATGGATTATAGTCGAAGTTTGACTATAGTTTGGTGTGGTATTGCAATAATGTTTTACATTTCAATGTGAGAATATAAAGATGAATAAAATACAAAAAATAATAACCCTACCAAAGTTGTTATTCGTGTGTTTTCTATTTGTGGGAAACCTTGCTTCACAACTCTTCTCGATAGCAACAGTAAGTACGGCACTGTTCCTTGCCTCTAGTCAAGTGTATGCACAAAATGTAGATGGGGATGATGAGGAAGACGATGATACTATAACTACAACTACAACTCCGGCTCCAGTTCCACCACCACCCGTAGTTGCCAATAATCCAAACAGTGTAATTGTCGGTAAAAATACGCAACCTCAATGGGCAACCGTATTCGCCACAGACCCAGACAACCCATCGACAACCAATGATACGCAACAATACGTGTACGATACGCCTGTAACGGCATATGTCTTAATGCCAAAAGTAGCTATGGAATTAGGCTTCAGTACCTTAGATACCTTACACGAAAGACGCGGTGAAAACCAAATCCTCTCATGGGAACGTTGCGATACTTGTCGCGATGAAGAACAAGTGGACGGACAAACATGGGTGAAAGCCTGGGGCAAAACACTTAGCTTAGATGGCAAAAAACGCCTCGACTTTGCTACCAAAATGTACGGCATCAAAGTCGGACACGACTTTAGTATCAAAAAAGATGACAAAGGTGGGCACTCATTAACTGGGTTATATTTAGCCTATGGCCGTGCAAACAGCAAATTCTACGACCAATACTACGCTGAACAAAATGGTGCGGGGCAATATATTTTGCAATCTAGCAAATATACAGGGAAAGGACGCTCAGAGTTATATGCGTTAGGGTTAACCCACACACGTTACCATGTGAATGGTGGTTACTTAGATTTAGTGGGACAACTCCACTGGTTACGTGGTTACTCTGTAGATAACCAAGGAGAAAAAACCAACAAACAACGCGGTAAAGGGTTTGCCCTTTCTGCGGAAGTGGGTAAACCGTTTGAGCTAAAAGAACTCAACGAAAGACAAAGTGCCTGGTTTATTGAGCCTCAAGCACAGTTAATCTATCAATATATAGATTTCGACCACTTTGCCGATGCAAACCGAATCATTGCGCCGGATTCAGTCTCTGCTGTTAGAGGACGTTTAGGGGTACGTTTAGCGCATAATCGTTTAACAAAAGATGATAAAACTCGTACCTTATATGCGATTGCCAATATTTGGCATAACTTTAACACAAATCACTCAGTAAGAATTGGCACTGAGAAATTAAGCGAGAAATACGCCAATACTTGGGGTGAGGTTGGTGTTGGC
The DNA here is from genome assembly GCF_042433055.1 of Gallibacterium trehalosifermentans. Lineage (NCBI taxonomy): Bacteria > Pseudomonadati > Pseudomonadota > Gammaproteobacteria > Pasteurellales > Pasteurellaceae > Gallibacterium > Gallibacterium trehalosifermentans. The sequence goes on along the minus strand of NZ_JBHLWB010000010.1, from coordinate 105,586 downwards.
TTACAACGTGCATTAGGCAAACAAACCTACTTATATGGTGATGTGCGTTATGAGTTTAGCTTCAAAAACCATGCGTATGAAGCCTATCGTGGCACGATTGGGGTGAAATATACTTGGCAGTAATGTGGTAATCTAATGATGTAAGTAAAGGCGATGTGGGACATCGCCTTTTTTATTTTTGGTTTTGTTTAATTGGATATTTAGGTTTCGCCCTAAAGGGCGACTTCATTTTTTTACTCGTGTAAAAAAACGAAGCAAAAAAAACACGCCCTAGTGCCTTGCTATTTCCTCATTTCGTCAAGATTTTTCGAGCGGCAAAAAACTGATATTTTTCTGCGAAAAATTAGACGTTTTTTGCCTAAAAATCTTTCCTATATTCGGGCAAGGCACAAGGGGATCGTTAACATTTATTGAGATTTGAGTTTAAAAGTAAATTTATTAATAAGATTACTATAATTAATTTTTGCTTTATTTTTACTCAAATAGAGATTTAGGCAAGCCATTATTATATGATAGGAATTTTTACAAGAGGAGAGTTATTTTTATTTAGATTGATTACCTTGTTGAATGAAATTATCAATTCTCTTCCGAATATCTTTCATTCGTTGCTGGATAAATTTTTCTTCTTTTGTCCCAAATAAGGTATCGTGATTAATCATAAATCGAACAGATACGGTTGTTTGTTCTGGATTGTCTTCATAATCAAAAGTGAGTACAACAAGAGGATCATTTTCAGTGTAAGTTAATCTTGCATGATAGAGTCCAATATAATAAGGCGATGCGCCATAAGATAGGCTACTATCTTTTACTCGACCAAATAAACGATCTTTATTTTCAACATAAACTTCAACAAATTCTTGTTGTTGCCACAAAGTAATTAACTCAACTAAATTTGTTGAATGTAATTCAATATCTTGTTGAGTGAAACCTAAAGCAAGACTAATTTCAGTAAATAAGTGATGGATTTCTACAAATTTAATATGTTTGCGTTCTAACATTTTTTAATTGTTGCTTTAAAATAGACTGAACATTGGATTTGATTTCTTGCTTATTATTGCCTTTTACTCTAGTGCCTTTTATCGCTTGAGTGCGCTCAATAATTTCTCGTATAAAAATAGCATTTTTGTTCATGGCTATCTTCCTCTTGTGCTTTTGCGCTATCCTATCATTCTTTTTATTTTGCAACAATCAAAAAGAGTTTATGCCATTAATATCACTCCCCCCCCCTTGTGCCTTGCCCGAATGTAGGAAAGATTTTTAGGCAAAAAACCTTGACGGGGTGAGGAACTAGCTAGGCACTAGGGCGTAATTTTTTTGCCTACTTTTTTTGTACGAGCAATAACAAAAAGCATTGCTTTTTGAGCGCTGCTTGCAGCGACCCGTAGGGTGAGCAAGTGAGCTGAGCGAACTTGCGAATAATAGTAGGTCGCCCTTTAGGGCGAAACCTAAATTGTTATAAAACCTAAATACCAATTTAAACAAAAAAGAAACTCGCCTTTAAGCGAAACCTAATCAAACCTGAATTGAACCTAATACCCCTACCGCCTAATCGAACGCAAAAAAGCATTAGTACGAGGATTGGTACTTTTCTCAAATAGCTGCTCTGGTGTGCCTTGCTCAATAATCTGCCCATCACCCATTAAAATCACATGATCGGCAACTTCTCGTGCAAACTGAATTTCGTGGGTTACGATCACCATTGTCCAGCCCTCACTCGCCAATGATTTCATTAATGCTAACATTCCTTGCACTAATTCTGGATCTAGCGCGGAGGTTGGTTCATCAAACAACATCAATTCTGGCTCTATTGCTAATGCACGTGCAATCCCGATGCGTTGTTGTTGCCCACCTGAAAGTTGAAATGGGTAGAAATTGGCTTTATCCGCTAATTCCACGCGTGCTAATAGGTGATGTGCTTTCGCTTCTGCTTCCGCTTTTGGCATTTTTTGCACCACAATTAGCCCCTCAGTGATATTCTCTAATGCGGTTTTGTGGGGAAATAAATTATAGTTTTGGAACACCATACCGCTTTTTTTGCGCAGGGCTTGTACCTTCTCTTTACTTAATGGTTTGCTAAAATCAATCGCTAATGAGCCATCATCAAAGGTAATTTCCCCTGCATCGGACGTTTCTAGTAGATTTAAACAGCGTAATAATGTGGTTTTACCCGATCCTGATGCACCGAGTAGAACGATCACTTCGCCTTTGTTAATGCGTAAATCTATCCCTTTTAGCACTTGATGATCAGCAAATGCTTTATGTAAATTTTTAATTGATAACATACTTACCTCGCGACATACCGTTCAAAATGTTTTTCTAAGCGTTTTTGCACATAACTTAATATGGCACACACAACCCAATACATCAGGGCAGCTTCGCAATAAATAAGTAAAAATTCATAAGTACGAGAAGATATTACGTTAGCTTGACGCATCATTTCTGGCACTAATACCACACTCGCTAATGAGGTCTCTTTGACTAAACCAATAAAGCTATTGGAAAGCGGCGGTACGGCAACGCGTAACGCTTGTGGACCAATAATGCGGAAAAAGTTTTGCCAATAGCTCATACCAATGGTATAGCCTGCTTCCCATTGTCCTTTTGGCACCGAAAGAATCGCGGCACGCACGGTTTCTGAGGCATACGCCCCTGTATTCAAGGAAAAGGCAATAATTGCAGTTGGCAAGGGATCTAACGTAATACCAATATTTGGTAAGGCATAGAAAATAATAAACAGTTGAACTAATAGCGGGGTTCCGCGAATGGCTGAAATATAAAAATTTGCGATCCCATTGGCAATTTTGTGTAACAGATGTTTTTGTGGGGTAACACGAATTAAGGCGATCACTAATGCAATAAGCATTCCCACGATAAATGAAATAATAGTTAATGGGATTGTATAAATCATCATACCTTGCAACATCGGAAAAAAAGCATCAATCGCGATTGATGCTTTGTTCTCGTCCAACCAAGGAAGCGCACTCAATACTGAGTGGAAAAATGCGGTGATACTTTCCGCTAGATAACTACTCACTAATATCTACTCCGAAAAATTGTTTAGAAATGATGGCTAATTTACCTTCCTTTTTCAATTCTGTTAAGGCTTGATTTAATTTTTTTAACTTTTCTTCATCACCTTTACGGACAATAAATCCTGCACACACTTTACTCTCTTCAGGTAAATCAATCACTTGGATCTTATCATTGCTGTTTAATTTTTTCTGGTAATACAGCACGGCTAAGCGATCATTGAGGGTAAAATCGATACCTCCCTGCGCAACTAGCGCCATTTCTTGTCCTAATCCGCCCTCAACAGAAACCACTTCGCCTTGATTTTGGCGGACTAAGTCAGCAAAGTTGACTGGTAAAGGCTAATCCGCCTTTCAAGCCTTTGAGATCTTTTTCAGCTTGAATATTTTTCAACTCGCTGCGAATCGCTAAGGCAACCCCAGAATAGCTATAAGGTAATGAACTTTGATACTTTTTGCTGCGTTCTGGGTTCATAGATACTTGATTAACAACGGTATCAAAGCGTCCGTTATTTAATCCCGCTAACAATGCGTTCCATGCAGTTTCTTTAAACTCAATTTTTAAGCCTAATTTTTCTGACACCGCACGCGCTACTTCAACATCATAGCCAGTTAATTTGCCTGACTCATCATGATAAGTAAAAGGCGGATACATTCCCTCTGTGCCAACCGTTAAGGTATCTTTTGTTAGCCAATCTGCTTGTTCAGCTAACGAAATAGTTGCACTAAATGTCGTTAATAAGATCAATCCTTTAATTAGGTTACGAATAAACATATCCATACCCACCTTCACTTATCCATTTTATTGATTATTCAAGTACCGAAACATCTTCACCAAAGAATTGAATTGAGAGTTCTTTCAATTTTCCCTCTTTTTTCAATTTTTTGAGCGCTACATTAAATTTCTCAATTACTGCTTGGTTACCTTTGTTAAATACAAAACCTGATCCTACGGGTTGTGATTTATCTCGTAACACAATTTCTAAATTTGCATTTGGATGTTTATGTAAGAAATCTAATACTGCAAGACGATCATTTAAAGTAACGTCTGCACGCTTTTGTAACACTAATTGAATCGCTTGCGCTAATCCATCGATCCCAACAATTTCTGCTCCATTTTTTACTGCAAGTTCACCATAATTACTGGTGAATGATTGTGCTGATTTTAATCCTTTCAGGTCTGCCCAATCTTTCACACGTTGTTCCCCTTTGCGCGCAACAATCACTGCACCTGAGTAGCTATATTCAGCTGTTTTATCATATTTTGCTCGGCGCTCTGGGGTCGTTAAGCCAACTTGGTTAGCAACTAAATCGAAACGGTGGTTATTTAAACCTGATAACATGGCGTCCCATTGGGTTTCTTTAAATTCTACTTTTACACCTAATTCTTGTGCCACTAAACGCGTCAATTCAACATCATAGCCAGTTAATTTGCCTGACTCATCGTGGTATGTAAATGGTGGATAAGTTCCCTCTGTACCAACCACAATCGTTCCCTTTTCGTTCACACGTTTAGCCAGATCTGCCGCCGCTTCATCGTTGGTTAATGCGAAGGTAGATTGGGCAAAAATTAAGCCTAGAGATAAAAAGAAAGTTCCTTTGATATAGTGTTTAATTGCTGTTTTCATACTATTTTCCTTGTCTATTTAATTTATGATTAGCGCAGTCTAATAAGAGAAGATGATGAAAGAAAATAGCTATTTCATTCTATATATAACTAAAAGTTATATTGAGCGATTTAGGCTCTTATGATCACCAAGTGGTTTAATTTGCACGTATAATGAAAGCAAATTTTTATATTGTTTAAACTTTCAACGAATTAAGTTGAAAAAAAGTACATTTTTTCTGCGCTAAATCAAATTTAATGCTTCACTATTACTATAAAAGTGCGTATGATAAGCGACCGTTTCAGTCCCAAAGACTGGCGATTTTGTCATCATCAATAAACCCATAGAAGAATAAAAAACGATAGATAGCAATAGGTAATAAGTGTGCAGATTGGTCAATTTATTTTGAAAAATCCCGTGATCTTAGCACCTATGGCGGGGATTACTGATCTTCCTTTTCGGCGGATTTGTTCTCACTATGGTGCGGCATTAACATTTTCTGAAATGATGTCCACAAATCCTGATGTATGGCATACCGAAAAATCTAAATTACGTTTGGCTCATCACCCTCAAATTGGTATCAACGCAGTACAAATTGCTGGCAGTGATCCTGATGAGATGGCACAAGCAGCACAAATTAATGTCGGTTACGGTGCAGAAATTATTGATATTAATATGGGGTGTCCAGCCAAGAAAGTGAATAAAAAATTGGCAGGCTCTGCATTATTACAATATCCAGATCTGGTCGCTAAGATTTTAAAAGCCGTCGTCAATGCGGTTGATGTTCCCGTAACGTTAAAAATAAGAACTGGCTGGGATCAACAACATCGTAATTGCTGTTTAATTGCTAAAATTGCAGAAGATGCAGGTATTCAAGCGCTTACCATTCACGGGCGAACTCGTGCTTGTTTATTTAATGGCGAGGCAGAATATGAAAGTATTAAAGCAGTTAAACAAGCTGTATCAATTCCCATTATTGCCAATGGTGATATTGATTCAGCAAACAAAGCCAAAGAGGTCTTAGCTTACACTGGTGCTGATGCCGTAATGCTTGGACGTGGGGCATTAGGCAACCCATGGATTTTTCGAGAAATTACCGAATTATTAGAGAAGAATAAATCTGTATCTGACTTGCCATTTTCTGAAAAGAAAGCAGTTATTTTGCAACATATTGCTGATCTTCATCAGTTTTATGGGGTGGAAAAAGGCTATCGCATAGCTCGTAAACACGTTGCTTGGTATGTCGATCGATTCTGTTCAAGCTCTGATTTTAAACGTGCTTTTAATACATTAACTAATCCAGATGACCAGTTAAATGTATTAGAGGAATTTTTGTGTTCAATCCGACTTATGTCGTAATCATAATAAAGTAAATAAAGGGAAAAAATGTTCGAACAACGTAGCACTGCTGAAGCATTAACTGTATCAACGTTAAATGCACAAGCTCAAGTAACAAATAAACCATTACGTGATTCTGTAAAACAAGCATTAAAGAACTATTTAGCACAACTAAATGGACAAGATGTGAATGATCTTTATGAATTAGTCTTAGCAGAAGTTGAGCATCCAATGTTAGATATGGTTATGCAATATACTCGTGGTAATCAAACTCGTGCAGCAACAATGTTGGGCATTAACCGTGGTACGTTACGCAAAAAATTAAAAAAATACGGTATGGGCTGATTAAATCGTTATTTTAATTTATGATTATTGCTCCTAAGCTTTTCTACTTAGGAGCAATTTTTTATTCCAATATACTTTATTTTTATCTAGTTACTTTATCGCCATTCTCTCCTTATTTTTTTCCAAAATCGCAGTACCAATACCTTTTACTTCCATTAGTTGTTCTACTGATAAAAATGGACCATGTTGTTCACGGTATTCTACAATCGCTTGTGCCTTTTTCGTGCCAATACCGATTAATCCTTGTTGTAACTGCTCTACTGTTGCTGTATTAAGATTAATTTTATCACTTTGGACTACTGATACTTGAGGCTGGCTAACTTCAGTTTGCTTAGCAGCTTCTGTTGCTGCCGTTGACAGTGGACTAAATAAAATCGATAAACAACCTGTCAATAAAAGGAGAAAGGATTTCAATTTCATAATTTACCTCTTTTAATGAATAACCATAGAATTGTCATTGGGTAATGACATCATCATTGTTACAAATGAGGTAAGATTTATTACTTCTTGTCAGCAAATTTGCGAGAAGGATCGTAAAAATAAAATTTAAGATAAAGTAGAGTTATTCACCTAATAGAAAATATTAGGTGAATAAACAATTTATCGATTATTTTTTACACTGGTTTTTCAAGAATTGAACGGCAAGATCTGGGAAATCGGTGAATAATCCCGTTGCACCCGCTTTGTTATATAAAGCATCGTACATTTCATTGATGTCTTTCATATATTTAGGCAATGCATCTTTCCGTGCAGTATATGGGTGTAACTCCAAGTTTTGTGCAGCAATTTCTTTTACCATTGGTGTATATTGAATGTTGCCTACGGTTGAGTTCTTATCATCAACTAACATATACCAACCTGGTCCAATACCATCAGCATATTTGGCAATCTCAGCAATCGCTCCCGGTTTAAACATCCAATCATAATCATAGTTTACCCATTTACCTTGTGCATTTTTCTCTTCGGTTTCATGCCAGTCGGTGTAAGCAACCAGTTGCACCAATTTCAAGTCAACACCTAATTTAGGTTGCAACTCGGTTTTGATGCGTTTTAACTCGTTAAAATCAAAGGTTTGCAGATAAACTGGTGATTGCTTGTTGGTATAACCATATTTTTTCAATACTTTTAATGTCGCTAAAGCAATATCTTTGCCTTCTTGGTGATGTAACCAAGGTGCTTTAATTTCTGGATAGATACCAATTTTTTTGCCAGTGGATTTTTCTAAACCTTGAATAAACTCAATTTCTTCCTCAAAAGTATGAATTTTAAAATTAGATTTCCACATTGGGAAACGGTTTGGATAGACTTGGACTTGTTTACCATTTTCTACCTTAAAATTCTCCGTCATATTGAGCGTTCTAATTTCCGCTAAGGTGAAATCCATCACATAATATTTCCCATCTTTGCGATGACGATGAGGGAATTTTTTTGCCACATCAGTTAAGCCATCTAAGAAGTGATCGTGAATCACCACCAGATGATTATCTTTTGTCATCACTAAATCTTGTTCTAAATAGTCCGCTTGTTGTCCAAATGCCAACGCTTTAGATTCTAGGGTGTGTTCTGGGATATAACCGCTTGCACCTCGATGGGCAATAACTAACTTATCACTGCAAGATAAGGGTTGTGCGGATTGTGTGGCACATCCTGCTAATGCACCAACGCCCATTAATGTCGCAACCAAATGTTTCAATTTCATCATTATTCTCCTTATGGATATAAAAAAGGCGATAATCTTATTATCGCCTATTAAAAATTAGTTACCGTAACGATCTTCTCTTGCGATTTTCGCTTTGTGTTTGCCTTCTTCAACCATTGTAATAAGCATTAATACACAAGCTAACACCGCACCACCAATCATCACGTAGAAACCGCCGTCCCAGCCATAGGTATCCGCAGCCCAACCGATAACTGCACTGGCAGCCACGGTACCACCTAGGTAGCCGAATAAACCAGTGAAACCTGCTGATGTACCAGCTGCTTTTTTCGGTGCAAGCTCAAGAGCATGTAATCCGATGAGCATTACAGGACCGTAGATTAAGAAACCGATAGTGGTCATCATAATGAAGTCCATTAATTGGTATGGATTTTGATACCAAGGTAAGCTCGCATATTGCGCTAATTCTTCTTCTGGTGTCGCTGGGTTAAGCCATAACATTACAACCGCAATGGTTACTAACACCATGAAAACGAAGCCAGTTAAACCACGTTTACCTTTAAAGAGTTTATCTGATACCCAACCACATAATAATGTCCCTGGGATAGCCGCAAACTCATAAATCGCATAGGCAGATGCAGTTGCTTTAATGTTGAAGTGTTTCACTTCACCAAGATACACTGGCGACCATTTCAACACGCCATAACGGATTAAGTACACAAATACGTTTGCAATCGCAATATACCACAAGAGGCGGTTTTTCAAGACATAAGTTACAAAAATATCTTTGGTGCTAAGATTATGTTCATAGGTTTTTTCATCATAATCTTCTGGATAGTCATTTTTGTATTTTTCAATCGGCGGTAGACCGCAAGATTGTGGGGTATCTTTCATGACGAAGAAAATCACCACAGAGGCAATCATTGCCGCAATACCAGGATAGTAAAGTGCTTCTTGCCAAACGTGTCCAAAGGTAACTTTAGTTACTTCAGGGTGATTTGCCGCATAAACGGTACTCGCTAATCCAACTAATAACGCTGGCACCATACCCCCTAAATTATGTGCGGTGTTCCAAATTGATACGATTGTGCCACGTTCTTTTTTCGACCACCAATGCACCATAGTGCGCCCACACGGTGGCCACCCCATACCTTGGAACCAACCATTAAGGAACAACATCACAAACATAATTAAAATGCCTGAGGTTGCCCAAGGAACCAATCCCATTAAGGTCATACATAAACCTGATAATGCTAAACCGAATGGTAAAAACATTTTCGGATTAGAGCGGTCAGAAATTGCCGCCATAAAGAATTTTGATAAACCATACGCCAAACCTGGGGCAATACCGATAACCCCTAATTCTGTTTTGGTGTACATACCAGCTTCGATTAAGCCTTTTTGTGCTAAATCGAAATTACTGCGTACAAAATAGTAAGCTGCATAGCCAAAGAAAATTCCCATAAACACTTGCCAACGTAAACGACGATACGTTGGATCAATCTGTGCGTCTGGAAGCATTGGCTTCTCAGCCGCAGGTTTGAAAATACCAAACATGATTATCCTCCAATTTTTTTATAATAAGTACTCAAAAGAATCCATACATAAAATAACATAAAACCATAAAGTTGTTATCGGAATGATTTATTATTTGTGAGCGTTATCACAAAGAAATTTTCTTTTTGTTTATTTTTCACATAAAAAGCATAATAAACGCTCAATTTTTAGAGCAAAATAAGCGTTTTTAATAAAATTTTTAGCGAAATTAATTAATAGAACTATAAAAAAACAGGCTAACTTTTTGTCGTTAGCCTATATGGATCATTATTTTAATGTATTTGCGAGTTGTAAGAGGTATTGTTTGAATGCTTCACCTAATTTTGGGTGGTGTAAACTATATTCAACAAATGCCTGCATATAGCCAATTTTATCGCCACAATCGAATGTTGTTCCTTTCATCGTAAAGGCTTCGACCGTTTCTTGTTTAATTAAGAGATCAATCGCATCTGTTAATTGAATTTCATCACCCACACCAATAGGGGTTCTCGCTAATAAATCCCAAATTGCTGCCGAAAAAACATAACGTCCCACTACCGCATAATTTGACGGTGCAATTTCTACACTTGGTTTTTCTATAATATTATGGATTACGGCATTCTCATTTACACTTAAATCTACCTCTGCACAATCTACAATCCCATAACTAGAAACATCTTCTTTAGCAACAGGCGCTACCATAATTTGGCTTGCTTTTGTTTCATTAAAACGTTTGATCATCGCTGCCAAATTATCTTTTTTCTGATCAGCGCTAAATTCAGCTAAGATGACATCAGGTAATACGACTGCAAATGGCTCATTACCAACTAATGCTCGCCCACATAACACCGCATGCCCTAACCCTTTCGCATACCCTTGGCGTACGTGCATAATAGTTACATCTTTCGGGCAAATTGAACGCACTTCATCTAATAATTGGCGTTTTACCCGTTTTTCTAACATAGTTTCCAGTTCAAACGAAGTGTCAAAATGGTTTTCAATCGCATTTTTTGACGAGTGTGTAACTAAGATAATTTCTTTAATTCCCGCCGCCACGCATTCATTCACAATGTATTGAATCAACGGTTTATCTGCAATAGTTAACATCTCTTTAGGAATGGCTTTCGTTGCTGGTAACATTCTTGTACCTAAACCTGCAACAGGGATAATTGCTTTCATGCTTTTTCCTTTTCTCTTTCTAAAAATCAGATAGAAATAACCGCACAAATGTGCGGTTACCTACTTTTTCCCATTTAAGGAAAATAATTATTGACGTAATAAAGCTAAAACTTCAGCCGTTTTTTCTTCCATTAATGCTTTATCGCCTCGCGTTTCTAAATTTAAACGAACCACTGGCTCAGTATTTGATGAGCGTAAATTGAAACGCCAATTTGGATATTCAATACTAATACCATCTAGATCACTTACACTAACTGCATCTGGAGCATACGTATTTTTTACCCGTTCTATTGCAACTTTTGCATCAGCCAATTTACTATTTATTTCGCCTGGTGATGGGAACGTCTCCACACTATTACCAACTAATTCACCTAATGTTTTTCCTGTTGTACAAAGTAATTCTGTTACTAACAACCACGGAATCATACCGCTATCACAGTAGAAGAAATCGCGGAAATAATGATGTGCACTCATTTCACCGCCATAAACAGCATCTACACTACGCATTTTTTCTTTAATGAAAGAGTGTCCTGACTTTGACATGACTGCTTCCCCGCCATTCTCAGCGACAATTTTTTCAGTATTCCAAATTAAACGTGGATCATAAATGACTTTCGCACCAGGCATCTTTTGTAAGAAAGCTTGTGATAACAATCCTACAATATAATAGCCTTCAATAAATTCGCCTTTTTCATCAAATAAGAAACAACGGTCAAAATCGCCGTCAAAAGCGATGCCCATATCTGCTTTATGTTGCAATACGGCATCAATCGTATCTTGACGATTTTCATGTAGTAATGGGTTAGGAATACCATGTGGGAACGTGCCATCTGGTTCATTGTGTACTTTGATGAATTCAACTGGTACTTGTTTTTGCTTAAAGACAGCCTCTATTTTATCAATGATTGGACCTGCAGCACCATTCCCAGAATTAATCACTAATTTAAGTGGTTTTAACTTACTTAAATCAATATAAGAAAGTAAATGCGCAACATAGTCATCTACGACTGAAAGTTGCTTATATTCGCCTCGTTTAGTTACTTCAGGAAAATTGTTCTCTTCCGCTAAACGTTGAATATCTTTTAAACCAGTATCACCACTGATTGGGCGAGAACCCTCACGCACTAATTTCAAGCCATTATAGTCCATTGGGTTATGACTTGCGGTAACTTCAATACCACCATCGGTTTTTAAAAATGAGGTTGCAAAATAGACTTCTTCTGTTCCAGTTTGCCCAAGGTCAATAACATCTACTCCTGAGTCTAGTAAACCATTTGCGACGGCACTTTTTAACTCTTTACTTGTCAGGCGAACATCTCCCCCAACCACAATACTTTTTGGTTTTAAATATTGCCCAAAAGCACGCCCAATTCGATAAGCTATATCGACATTTAGTTCATCACCTAATCTTCCACGGATATCATAGGCTTTAAAGCAGGTTATTTTTTCCATGTTTTACCTCATTTTTTGTTGTCAAAATTATTCTTTGTCTTGCGTTTTTACTTTCGCTTCTTTTACCTTGTGGTAAATTTCTTCACGGTAAATTGCAATATCCTTTGGCGCATCTACGCCAATTTTGACTTGATTCCCTCGTACTTCTAACACACTGATTGTAATCTCATCACCGATTAATAATTTCTCATCTATTTTCCGAGTCAGAATTAACATAATTCACTCCTTATCCTGTATCTATACTATCGAAATTTATCAATCTCTACTTTCAGATAGGTTCCGTTATTAACGAGGAATTTCATCACCTGTAAATAGGTGATGAAGTTTTTTATAGCTTATCCGCTAACCAGCTTTGCGCAAAGACTAACGCTTCGTTTAATTTCTCTGGCTCATTACCACCAGCCATTGCCATATCTGGACGACCACCACCTTTACCCCCAACAAATTGTGCTAATAAATTGACTAATTCACCAGCTTTGACTTTATTAGTTACATTTTGGGTAACGCCAACGATAAGATTGACCTTGTCATTTTGTGTTGTTCCAAAAACAATCACGGCAGAACCAAGTTTATTTTTTAAATCATCAACCATTAAACGTAATGATTTTGGATCAACATCATTTACTGCTTCTACTACTACTTTAACACCATTTAACTCTTGAGCTTGTTGCGCTAGATCAGAAACTGCTTGAACAGCTGATTTTTCTTTCAACTGTTGTAGTTCTTTTTCTAATTTCTTCGCTCTATCTTGTAACTGTTGGATTTTTTCTACAACAGATAAAACATCTGACTTCAAGAGTTCAGCACTTTGTGTTAAGAGAGCTTGTTGTGCTAATACGACATTAAAAGCTGCTTCCCCTGTTACGGCTTCAATACGACGAGTTCCTGCTGCAATCGCACTTTCTGAAACAATCTTGAAGAAACCAATATCTCCCGTGCGTTTTACATGAATTCCACCGCAAAGCTCTATTGAGAAATCGCCCATTGTAATAACACGAACTTCATCACCATATTTCTCACCAAAAAGCGCCATTGCCCCTTTTGCTTTCGCTGATTCAATATCCATTACTGCAACAGTAACAGAGTGGTTTGCGCGAATTTGTTCATTGACGACACGCTCAATTTCAGCAATTTGTTCTTTCGTAATTGCTTCTGGTTGTGAAAAGTCAAAGCGTAATAATTTATCCGATACCAAAGAACCTTTTTGTGCTACGTGTGTACCCAATACTTGACGTAAAGCCGCATGCAATAAGTGAGTCGCAGAATGGTTCAATGATGTTGCTTGACGACGATTAGCGTCCACAGCTGCATTTAATGTTTGTCCAACTCGAATTTGTCCTTTGATTAACTCACCAATATGCCCAAATACTTGACCATATTTTTGTGTATCCTTAACTTGGAATAATACGCCTGCATACTCTAACACACCGCTATCCCCAATTTGCCCACCTGATTCCGCATAGAAAGGGGTATTTTCAAGGATAATTACAGCGCTTTGTCCTGCATTCACTTCATCAACTTGTTTACCATCGATAAAAATTGCCGCTACTTTTGCTAAGCTTTCAACTTCACTATATCCCTCAAAGGTGGTTACACCATCAACACGGATAAGATTGTTATAATCCACCCCAAATTGGCTTGCTGCTTGCGCGCGTTCACGTTGTGCGTCCATTTCACGATTAAAGCCCTCTTCATCAATCGTAATATTACGTTCACGACACACATCTGCGGTTAAATCAAGTGGAAAACCATAGGTATCATAAAGTTTAAATGCCACTTCACCAGAAAGCACATTCCCCTGTAAAGCAGCTAATTCTGAATCTAACAACGCTAAACCACGTTCTAAAGTTCTTGCAAATTGTTCTTCTTCTAAACGTAATAATTTTTCAATATGCGCTTGTTTCGCTTTGATAATTTCACCAGCCTGCGCCATTACTTCAATTAAGGTTGGCACTAACTTATAGAAGAATGTTTCTTTTGCCCCCAATAAATGCCCATGGCGTACTGCACGGCGAATAATACGGCGCAATACATAACCTCGCCCCTCGTTAGAAGGATAAACACCATCTGCAATTAAATAGGCACACGAACGAATATGGTCAGAAATCACACGTAATGATTTGTTGGTTATATCTTTTTCCCCAGTAATTTCTGCCGCTTTCGCAATTAATACTTTGAAAATATCAATGTCATAGTTTGAATTGACGTGTTGTAAAACTGCACTAATTCTTTCTAAGCCCATTCCTGTATCCACAGATGGTTTTGGTAATTTTTCCATTGTGCCATCTGCCAAGCGGTTATACTGCATAAAGACCACATTCCAGATCTCGATATAACGGTCGCCATCTTCTTCTGGCGAACCTGGAGGACCACCCCAAATATGATCACCATGATCATAGAAAATCTCAGTACATGGACCACACGGACCTGTATCCCCCATTTGCCAGAAATTATCTGAGGCATAAGGTGCGCCTTTATTATCCCCAATACGAATAATGCGCTCTGCTGGCACACCGACTTCTTTATGCCAAATGTCATATGCTTCATCATCTGTTTCATAGACCGTTACCCATAATTTTTCTTTTGGTAACCCTAACCATTGTGATGAAGTTAAAAACTCCCACGCATAATGAATCGCATCTTTCTTAAAGTAATCTCCAAAACTAAAATTTCCTAACATTTCAAAGAAAGTATGATGACGCGCGGTATAACCTACATTTTCAAGGTCATTATGTTTACCCCCAGCACGCACACAACGTTGTGCGGTTGTTGCACGATGATAAGCGCGTTTATCCACACCTAAGAAAACATCTTTAAATTGGTTCATTCCCGCATTGGTAAACAACAATGTTGGATCATTTTCTGGTACTAAGGAGCTACTTTCTACAATCTGATGTCCTTTACTATGAAAAAAGTCTAAATAAGCTTGTCTAATTTCTGCCGTTGTTTTCATAAAAATCCTATTAGTTTCAAATAGTTTTAAAATAAGAATTTTCTTTATATGTACTACAAAATTTCACAACTTCTTGAAGAGAAAGGAGAGGAAAAACTTGTATTCTACTGATAAAATAAATGTCGCTTATTTTTGCATACTTTTCTATTTTATTGAATGTAGAATAGGCATTTTCAGATAAAATTCTTACTTAACACTAAATAAAAGCAAAACCTCACCAATAATAATCTTGTGAAAAAACACTCCATACAGCTTATATTAGCGCAATCTATGCCTGAATTTAGTGCGTTATCTCTCAAAAATGAGATCTTTTTCGCAAAAGTTATCACTTCCTATTTTGCCTCTTTGTTGAAACGAGGCGAACCCTGCCAGCGCTCTGCTTCTGGATATACTATTCCTAAAGAATCTAATATTTTGGTTGTTTGCTGACGGATCAATTCTTCTATCGATTGTGGTGGGTGATAAAATGCAGGAATTGGTGGAATAATATGCCCCCCTAATTTAGCCAGTTTGGTTAAATTTTCTAAATGAATCACACTTAATGGTGTTTCCCTTGGCACAATAATTAATTTCCGTTGTTCTTTTAATGTTACATCTGCAGCTCGCCCGATTAAACTATCATGAAAACCACAGGCAATTCCTGCTACTGTTTTCATACTGGCTGGCACAATAACCATCGCATCAATCAAATAAGAACCCGACGCAATCTTGGCTGCCATATCATGGTTGTTGTAATGATAGTCCATCAAATCATATAGCTCAGATAACTTCATTGTTGTTTCAATACGCAAATTCTCTCTTGCCCATTGACTAACTACACCATGAATTTCAATATCACTATTTAGTTTGCGCAATGTCTTTAATAAATCAACTGCATATACCACACCAGACGCACCTGAAATACCAACAATAATGCGTTTTACCATCTTTTTTCTCCACGTGAACTTTCACATAAATTAAAAACCCTATCATAACAAATAAATCTAAAACTCACCGTTGTTATCGCAATTTCTGACGTCTTCGTTTCTTATTTCAACAAATTTTAGATTTTTTCATCTTTTTTTAGTATCAACTATTGATTTAATTTAGTTTATAGAGTAATTAATTAATCCTTATCCAATAAACACAGCATTTATTTTAAAATTAACTAATGAGGGTATAAAAATGAAAAAAGTCGGTTTTATCGGTTGGCGTGGTATGGTCGGTTCAGTCTTAATGGATCGTATGCAACAAGAACAAGATTTCGTTAATATCACACCAACATTCTTTACTACATCTCAAGCTGGGCAACCAGCACCAACATTTGCGGGCAAAGATGCTGGCGTTTTACTCAATGCTTATGATATTGATGCGTTAAAACAACAAGAAATTATCGTAACTTGCCAAGGTGGTGATTATACCAATGAAGTGTATCCAAAATTACGGGCTAGTGGTTGGGACGGTTACTGGGTTGATGCAGCGTCTGCACTTCGTATGGAAAAAGATGCGATTATTGTGCTTGATCCTGTAAACCAACACGTTATTGATAAAGGATTAAAAGAGGGCATCAAAACCTATGTTGGTGGTAACTGTACGGTAAGCTTAATGTTAATGGCATTAGGTGGTTTATTTGAACGTGATTTAGTTGAGTGGGTATCGGTTGCAACCTATCAAGCAGCGAGTGGTGCTGGTGCAAAAAATATGCGTGAACTTCTCGTACAAATGGGACAACTGCACGGTGTTGTTGAAGCAGAATTAAAAGACCCTGCCTCATCTATTTTAGATATTGAACGTGCCGTAACTGCAAAAATGCGCGCTGACGATTTCCCAACGGATAACTTTGGGGCTGCATTAGGCGGTAGCTTAATTCCTTGGATTGATAAACTCCTCGAAAGCGGTCAAACCAAAGAAGAGTGGAAAGGATATGCAGAAACTAACAAAATTCTTGGTTTATCCGATAATCCTGTGCCGATTGATGGTTTATGTGTACGCATTGGCGCATTACGCTGCCACAGCCAAGCTTTCACTATTAAAATGAAGAAAGACTTACCATTAGCGGAAATCGAACAAATTCTTGCTTCACATAACGAATGGGTGAAAGTGATTCCAAATGACAAAGAAACGACTTTACGCGAATTAACACCAGCGAAAGTAACAGGTACATTAAGTGTTCCAGTCGGTCGTTTACGTAAACTGAATATGGGACCTGAGTATTTAGCCGCATTCACTGTTGGCGACCAACTACTTTGGGGTGCAGCAGAACCAATCCGCCGTATCTTAAAACAATTAGCGGCATAATTATTTTAAACACTCTAGCTCGCTCTTTTGGGCGAGCTTTTTTATTTATTACTTATGACTGAAAATAATATTGAAACTCACCCACTACAACCATTTTTACCAACCAACGCAATATTGCTCATGTTAGGTAGCTTTCCACCACCGAGACATCGTTGGAAAATGGATTTTTATTATCCAAATTTTCAAAATGATATGTGGCGGATTTATGGTTTAGTCTTTTTTGACGATAAAGATTATTTTTTAAACGCTGATAAAACAGCATTTAATCAAGCAAAAATCGAGCAATTCCTGCAACAAAAAGGCATTGCTGTCTTTGATAGTGGCTATAAAATTTTCCGCCAACAAGGCAATGCGTCTGATAAATTCTTACAAATTATTGAACCTGTTGATATTGTGAGTTTGTTAGGCAAAATCCCACAATGCCATACCATTATGACAGCTGGTGAGAAAGCAACGGAAACCTTACTTTCATTATTACCTACGCCAATAAAAACGCCTGCCACAGGAGAACATTGTGAATTTGAGCTAAATGGTCAACCCTATCGTTTATATCGTCTCCCCTCGTCCTCTCGTGCTTATCCATTAGCACTGAGTAAAAAAGCTGAGATTTATCGGCAATTTTTTATACAAATAGGGTTACTTTGAAAAAAGAATAGCAATTTATTGGCAAAGCCATATTTATTAGTTTTTTAGTGTGTTTTTCGCTCAAATTCAAATTTAGGTTTTCACCCTAAAGGGCGACTTCATTTTTTTACTCGTGTAAAAAAACGAAGCAAAAAAAGCACGCCCTAGTACCTTGCTATTTCCTCATTTCGTCAAGATTTTTCGAGCGGCAAAAAACTGATATTTTTCTTCGCACAGCTCAGAAAAATTAGACGTTTTTTGCCTAAAAATCTTTCCTGCATTCGGGCAAGGCACAAGGGAACCCATTGAGTATTTTATAAAGATCTTACTTAATTCTAGATTTATCAATGATGTCCTTTGAAAAAAGACTTTTTACATTACCCTTTCCGCCAAGTAGTGCCATTTGCCCCATCTTCAATCACAACGCCCATCTCATTTAGCTTGTTGCGTGCAGCATCTGCAGTAGCCCAATCTTTATTTGCCCGTGCTTGATTACGTTGTTGAATTAACGCTTCAATAACTGCCGTTTCGTCATCATCTAAACCAGCTTGTAAGAAAGTTTCTGGATCTTGGTATAGTAAGCCTAATACACCAGCTAATTCACGCATTCTCGCAGCAAAGGCGTTAGTTTGCGGATCATTTTCCGCTTTTAATTTATTTAATTCACGTGCCATATCAAATAAAACGGACAATGCACCTGGAGTATTAAAATCATCGTCCATTGCAGTTTTAAAAGCATCAATAAACGCTTCTCCACCCGCAGCCGTAGCATGTTCATCTGTACCACGCAAGGCAGTATATAAACGCTCTAATGCCGAATGTGCTAATTTGAGGTTTTCTTCACTATAATTCAGTTGGCTACGATAATGTGCCGTTAATAGAAAATAACGCACACTCTCTGCATCATAGTGTTGCAACACATCACGAATGGTAAAGAAATTGCCTAACGATTTCGACATTTTCTCTTTATCAACCATAATCATTCCTGAGTGTAGCCAGTAATTGACGTATTCTCCACCATGCGCACAGCAAGATTGGGCGATTTCATTTTCGTGATGTGGGAACATTAAATCAGAGCCGCCACCGTGAATATCAAAATGCTCACCTAATTGCTTACAATTCATTGCCGAACATTCAATATGCCAACCTGGACGTCCTGCTCCCCATGGTGATTCCCAACTTGGTTCATTCACTTTCGACATTTTCCACAAGACAAAATCCATTGGGCTTTTCTTAATTTCATTAATCTCAACCCTTGCTCCCGCCTGTAACTGGCTCAGATCTTGACGAGATAATTTGCCATAATCCACAAACGAATTGACATCAAACATCACATCACCATTCTCAGCAATATAGGCATGCCCGTTATTAATCAGTTTTTGTACTAATGCAATGATTTCAGTAATATGATGTGTCGCACGTGGTTCAAAATCAGGGCGTAGAATATTCAACGCATCAAAATCTTGATACATCTCTTGCACCATACGATCAACTAATTGTTCGCAGGTTTCGTGATTTTCCAACGCACGTTTAATAATTTTATCATCAACATCGGTAATATTACGCACATAGGTTAATTGATAACCTAAATAACGCAGATAACGTGCAATCACATCAAAACTCACAAAGGTTCTACCATGACCGATATGGCAAAGATCATAAACCGTTACACCACAAACATACATTCCGACTTGGTTTGGGTGAATTGGGGTAAAAATTTCTTTCTCTCGTTTTAATGTATTGAAAACCTTTAACATATTACTGACCTTTTACAAATAATGAACGTTTGCCGTTCGGTTTCTCAAAAATAGACCACTTTTGCTTTTTGTGGAATAATAACGCCGTTTTTACAACGCTATTTAAGGAAAGCACTAATGATAATACTACACACTAATTTTGGCGATATTAAAATCGCATTAAATTTTGAAAAAGCGCCAATTACAGCAGAAAATTTCCTAAATTACTGCAAAGAGGGATTTTATAACAATACTATTTTCCATCGTGTTATTGACGGCTTTATGATCCAAGGTGGCGGTATGGAAGTTGGTATGAAAGAAAAAGCAACAAAAGCACCGATTCGTAATGAAGCCAACAATCGCTTAAGCAATAAACGCGGTACAATTTCTATGGCACGCACTTCTGATCCACATTCTGCTTCGGCACAATTTTTTATTAATGTCGCAGACAATACTTTTTTAGATTATCGTGCAAAAGAAATGTTTGGTCGTGAAGTCGTACAAGAGTGGGGCTATGCAGTATTTGGTGAAGTGGTTGAAGGTATGGACGTCGTGGATAAAATCCGTGGTGTAAAAACGACTCGTAAAGGGTATCACGATGATGTTCCTGTCGATGATGTGATTATCCAATCCGTTACCGTCGAAGCGTAAGCCATCACTAACGATAATAAAAAAGAAACCCACTTTTATCATTCAAATCAACAGGATAAAAGTGGGTTTTTCATCACCATACGGAAAATTAAACGTTCTCAATCTGTCCAATTAATGAACGTAAACGTTCTTGCCAACGTTGTTGCTCTTCTTTTAATTGCGCATTTTCTGCATTAAGTTGAGATTTTTCTGCTTGAAGAGCTTGGTTTGCTTGTTCTGCATTTGCTTTTTGCTCTTTTAACTCTTCAATTTCAAGTTGCAGAAGTTGGATAGTTTCTACCGCTTGTTTAATTTTTGCTTCAAGTTGATCTAAGATTTCTAAAGACATTGTTATTCTTCCTCATTAGTTGTCCAATACATCAGGATATCTCCATTCTATCCTAGATAAGATTCCATTTCATCTAAATTACAAAATTCTTTAAGAAATTAGTTAAGCAATCGATTGCCAAATGCTAGAATTAACTGATTTTAGTCATTCCATTGGGGGAAGAAAATATTATGAAACGAGCATTAGCAATAGAGTTTTCTCGGGTTACCGAAGCAGCCGCCTTGGCAGGATTTTCTTGGTTAGGTCGAGGTGATAAAAATGCGGCAGATGCTGCGGCAGTCAAGGCAATGCGTACTATGCTAAATCAAATTGAAATGAATGGAGAAATTGTCATTGGCGAAGGTGAAATTGATGAGGCTCCTATGCTATATATTGGGGAAAAATTAGGTAAAGGCACTACCGAAGAACCTATTGCGATTGCCGTCGATCCTATCGAAGGTACTCGTATGGTTGCAATGGGACAAGCTAATGCGATTGCTGTTCTTGCCGCTGGTGGACCAGATACTTTTTTACGCGCACCTGATATGTATATGGAAAAACTTGTGGTGGGTCCTGAAGTCAAAGGCATGGTTGATCTCAATTTACCTCTTGAACAAAATCTTCGTCGTGTTGCCTCAAAAATGGGAAAATTATTATCACAACTCACTGTAATAACTTTAGATAAACCACGCCATAAAAACGTTATCTATAAAATGCAACAACTAGGGGTAAAAGTATTAGCAATTCCAGATGGTGATGTTGCAGCCGCACTACTTTGTTGTTTACCTGATACTGGGGTTGATATGATGTATTGTATTGGTGGTGCCCCAGAAGGTGTTGTTGCCGCAGCGGGGATTCGTGCCTTAGGTGGAGAACTGCAAGCCCGTTTACTTACGAGAGAAGTGGTAAAAGGTGATAATGAAGAAAATCGCAAATTTGCTGAAAGCGAACGCCAACGCTGCCAAGAGATGGGGGTAGAAATCAATCAAGTGTTAACGCTCGATCAACTAGTACGCGATGATAATCTTGTGTTCTCGGCAACAGGTATTACACATGGAGATTTATTGAAAGGCGTTCATCGTAAAGGTGATATTGCGACCACTGAAACCTTATTAATCCGTGGACGTTCTCGCACCATTCGTCGCATTCAATCCTTCCATTATTTAGATCGTAAAGATCCTGAGATCTATCGTTTAATTAACCAATAAAATAAACAGATAAAAAAATACCGAATCATCTGACTCGGTATTTTTCTTTTCAGCAAGAATAAATTTTCATTACTCTGCATCACTCATATTTAACATTTCAGCTAAATTCGCTACAGCTTCTTCAGCGCTTACTACAGGCTCATCTACGGCAGCCGCATGATTCATCGCAGCATGACGTTTTTTCGCTCTGCTTTGGTGATAAGCAAAACCTGTACCCGCTGGGATCAAGCGACCAACAATGACGTTTTCTTTCAAGCCACGTAATTCATCGCGTTTTCCAGCTACAGCTGCTTCAGTAAGCACACGAGTCGTTTCTTGGAATGACGCTGCTGAAATAAATGACTCTGTCGCCAATGATGCTTTGGTAATACCAAGTAATTCACGTTCAAACTCAACTAATGGTTTACCTTCTGCGGCACGTTTGCGATTTACTACTTTCACACGCGCCACTTCCACTTGTTCACCCTCAAGGAACTCTGAATCGTATGCATGAGTAATAATACATTTACGCAACATCTGACGTACAATCACTTCAATATGTTTATCGTTGATTTTTACCCCTTGTAAGCGGTAAACATCTTGTACTTCATTTACGATATACTCTGTTACTGCACGCACACCACGTAAGCGAAGAATATCATGCGGTGATTCTGGACCGTCAGAAATAATATCGCCACGTTGTACCATTTCACCCTCAAATACGTTAAGTTGACGCCATTTCGGGATCATCTCTTCGTATGCTTCACCTTCGCTTGGCGTAATCACCAGACGACGTTTACCTTTCGTTTCTTTACCGAATGATACAATACCAGAAATTTCAGCAAGAATTGCTGGCTCTTTTGGTTTACGTGCTTCAAATAGGTCTGCAACGCGTGGAAGACCACCAGTAATATCTTTAGTCCCCGCTGATTCTTGAGGAATACGTGCTAATGAATCCCCGATATTTACTTCTGCGTTATCATCTAATGTTACAATCGCTTTACCTGGTAAGAAATATTGCGCTGGCACTTCTGTACCTGGAATTAAAATATCGTTACCTTTTGCATCAACAAGTTTTAATGCTGGACGCAGATCTTTACCAGCAATAGCACGTTCACCAACATCTTGCACTACGATAGATGAAAGCCCTGTTAGCTCATCGGTTTGGCGAGTAACTGTTAATCCATCGATAATATCAACAAATTTGATAAAACCTGATACTTCAGAAACAACTGGCATAGTATGCGGATCCCAGTTCGCTACAGTTTCACCCGCATTGACTTCGCTACCGTCCGCTTTATTTAAGATCGCACCATAAGGTAATTTATAATGCTCTTTGGTACGACTGAAGCTATCGATTACGGTTAATTCTGTATTACGAGAAGTAATAACTGGTTTACCCTCTTGGTTTGTTACAAATTTTGCATTTGTTAAACGAATAGTACCTGAATTCTTAACTTGTACACTTGATTCTTTTGCTGCTGCTGATGCTGCACCCCCGATGTGGAATGTACGCATGGTTAACTGTGTACCTGGCTCACCGATAGATTGTGCGGCAATAACCCCGATTGCTTCACCTTGGTTAATTAAATGTCCGCGTGCAAGATCGCGTCCATAACATTTCGCACACACGCCAAAGTCAGTATCACAAGTTACCACTGAACGTACTTTCACACTATCTACAGAATGGTTATCAATCACTTCACACCATTTTTCATCTAATAGTGTATTACGTGGAATTAAGACCTCTTCTGTGCCTGGTGCAAATACATCTTCTGCCGTTACACGCCCTAAAACCAACTCTCTCAAGCTAACTTTTTCATCACCACCTTCGATAAGTGGGGTCATCACAATACCTTCGTGAGTACCACAATCATCTTCTACAACGACTAAGTCTTGTGCGACATCAACTAAACGACGAGTTAAGTAACCTGAGTTTGCAGTTTTTAATGCTGTATCCGCCAAACCTTTACGCGCCCCATGGGTTGAAATAAAGTATTGTAAAACGTTCAATCCCTCACGGAAGTTAGCGGTAATTGGGGTTTCAATAATTGAGCCATCTGGACGCGCCATCAAACCACGCATACCAGCAAGCTGACGAATCTGCGCCGCCGAACCACGCGCGCCTGAATCCGCCATCATAAAGATACTGTTAAATGAGCTTTGTTTTTCTAACTCACCATCTCTATTCACAACTTCTTCGACAGAAAGATTTTCCATCATCGCTTTCGCAACACGCTCATTCGCAGCAGCCCAAATATCGATAACTTTGTTATAGCGCTCACCAGCTGTTACTAAACCTGAGTTAAATTGTTCTTGGATTTCTGCAACCTCTTCTTCCGCAGAAGCAATAATTTCATATTTCTTCTCTGGAATAACCATATCATCAATACCCACTGATGAACCAGAACGTGCTGCGTAAGCAAATCCAGTGTACATAATTTGGTCAGCGAAAATAACGCTGTCTTTCATGCCTAAACGACGATAACTTTCGTTAATCAGTTTAGAAATTGCTTTTTTGCCTAATGTTTGGTTAAACAAAGCAAATGGCATACCTTTCGGCGCAATCATCCATAAAATTGCACGACCGATAGTGGTATCGGTTAAGGTTGTTTTTGCTTCAAATTCACCATTAACATTTTTCTCATATTCAGTAATACGTACTTTCACACGAGAATGTAATTCTGCTTGCCCTGTACGATATGCTTTTTCCGCTTCTCGAGGGTCTTGTAATAACATTCCTTCGCCTTTACCGTTCACTTTTTCACGAGTCATATAGTAAAGACCTAACACCACGTCTTGTGATGGAACAATAATCGGATCACCGTTGGCTGGTGAGAGAATGTTATTGGTTGACATCATTAATGCACGCGCTTCTAGCTGTGCTTCTAATGTCAATGGTACGTGAACCGCCATTTGGTCCCCATCGAAGTCCGCGTTAAATGCCGCACACACGAGTGGGTGTAATTGAATTGCTTTACCTTCAATCAAAATCGGCTCAAATGCTTGGATCCCTAGACGGTGCAAGGTTGGTGCACGGTTAAGGAGAATTGGGTGTTCGCGAATAACTTCTGCCAAAATATCCCATACGATCGCATCTTCACGTTCAACCATTTTCTTCGCTGCTTTAATGGTTGAAGCTAAACCACGACTTTCTAATTTGGCATAAATAAATGGACGGAATAACTCCAATGCCATTTTCTTCGGTAAACCACATTGATGTAGACGTAAGTAAGGTCCTACGGTAATTACTGAACGACCAGAATAGTCAACACGTTTACCTAATAAGTTTTGACGGAAACGACCTTGTTTACCTTTGATCATATCCGCTAAGGATTTTAATGGGCGTTTATTTGAACCCGTAATTGCACGACCACGACGACCATTATCCAATAACGCATCTACCGATTCTTGTAACATACGTTTTTCATTACGTACGATAATATCTGGTGCGATTAAATCTAAAAGACGTTTTAAACGGTTGTTACGGTTAATCACACGGCGATAAAGATCGTTAAGATCTGAGGTCGCAAAACGACCACCATCAAGTGGTACTAATGGACGTAAATCTGGTGGTAAAACTGGTAATACAGTCAATACCATCCATTCTGGTTTGTTACCAGATTGAATAAATGCCTCGAGTAATTTTAAGCGTTTCGTGATTTTTTTACGTTTTGTTTCTGAGTTAGTTTCTTGTAATTCTTCACGTAAAGTTTCACATTGATGCTCAAGATCCATATCACGAAGTAAAGCTTGAATTGCTTCTGCCCCCATCTTCGCTTCGAACTCATCACCCCAACGCTCTTCTGCTTCTAAGAACTGTTCTTCCGTCAATAATTGACCTTTTTCTAAATCCGTCATACCTGCTTCAATCACAATGTATGATTCGAAATAAAGAACACGTTCAATATCACGCAATGGCATATCTAATAATAAACCAATACGAGATGGTAACGATTTTAAGAACCAAATATGCGCAACAGGAGAGGCTAATTCAATATGCCCCATACGTTCACGACGAACCTTAGCTTGAGTAACTTCAACACCGCATTTTTCACAAATAACACCACGATGTTTTAAACGTTTATATTTACCGCATAAACATTCGTAATCTTTTACTGGTCCAAAAATTCTTGCGCAGAATAGACCATCACGCTCGGGTTTGAATGTACGATAATTGATCGTTTCTGGTTTTTTCACTTCACCATAAGACCACGAACGAATCATGTCTGGCGAAGCTAGACCAATTTTAATCACATCAAAATCTTCTCTTGATTTAGATTGTGTTTTTAAAAACTTAACTAAGTCTTTCACAGATTTGCTCCCATCGGAGTTAAACTTAATACAAGTGTAGGCTAACCTACACTTGCGCTAATCTTATTGGCTGAATTATTCAGCTTCCTCATCACCCAAATCAATGCTAATACCCAAAGAACGAATCTCTTTAAGCAATACATTAAATGACTCAGGCATACTTGGATCCATCTCATGCGTACCATCAACGATGTTTTTATACATCTTCGTACGACCATTGACGTCATCTGATTTCACCGTCAACATCTCTTGTAAGGTGTATGCTGCACCGTATGCTTCCAATGCCCATACTTCCATCTCACCGAAACGTTGACCACCAAATTGAGCTTTACCACCCAGAGGTTGTTGTGTAACAAGACTATAAGAACCAGTTGAACGGGCGTGCATCTTGTCATCTACTAAGTGGTTAAGTTTCAACATGTACATATAACCAACGGTTACTGGACGCTCAAATTTTTCCCCAGTACGTCCATCATAAAGGGTAATTTGTCCTGATGTTGGCAAGCCTGCTAATTCAAGCAAACCTTTGATTTCTTTTTCTTCTGCACCATCAAATACTGGTGTAGCAAGTGGTAAACCTTTACGCAAGTTTTGCGCTAAACGCATTACTTCTTCATCAGTAAAAGTACTAAGATCAACTTTCTGACAAGCATCTCCTAAGTCATACGCTTTTTGGATATATTCACGTAACTTAGCAACTTCTTGTTTTTCTTTAATCATACGATTAATTTGATCACCAATACCTTTCGCTGCAAAGCCTAGGTGCGTTTCAAGGATCTGACCAATGTTCATACGTGATGGTACCCCTAGTGGGTTTAACACGATATCCACTGGTTGACCATTTTCGTCGTAAGGCATATCTTCTACTGGATTGATCTTTGAGATAACCCCTTTGTTACCATGGCGCCCCGCCATTTTATCTCCCGGTTGAATCTGACGTTTCACCGCAAGATAAACTTTCACCACTTTTAATACACCTGGTGCAAGGTCATCGCCTTGAATGATCTTGTTACGTTTGATTTCTAACTTACGATCAAACTCTTTACGCAATTCATCTAACTGCTCAGAAAGCTGCTCTAATTGAGCTTGTTTTTCTTCATCAGCAAGAGATTGCTCAAGCCATTTCATACGATCTAATTTCGCAAGTTTTTCCTCACTAAAGCCGTTTGCTAACAAGAGAGAACGAACTCGAGTAAATAAGCCTGCTTCCAGAATATCTAATTCCGCAGTTAAATCTTTTTTCGCTTGTTTTAACTGCATTTCTTCGATTTCTAAGGCACGTTTGTCTTTCTCAACACCATCACGGGTAAAGACTTGAACGTCAATAACTGTACCTGAAACACTGTTTGGCACACGCAATGAAGAATCTTTTACGTCAGAAGCTTTTTCACCAAAGATCGCACGCAATAATTTTTCTTCTGGGGTTAATTGTGTTTCACCTTTTGGTGTTACTTTACCTACAAGGATATCGCCACCCTTAACTTCTGCACCAATATAAACAATACCTGACTCATCAAGCTTGCTTAATGCTGCTTCACCCACGTTTGGAATATCGGCTGTAATTTCTTCTGAACCTAACTTAGTATCACGGGCAATACAAGATAACTCTTGAATATGAATCGTGGTGAAACGATCTTCTTGTACCACTCGCTCTGAAACTAACATTGAGTCTTCAAAGTTATATCCATTCCATGGCATAAATGCCACACGCATATTTTGCCCTAACGCTAACTCACCTAAATCAGTTGATGGACCATCTGCTAATACTTCACCACGACCGATTGGCTCTCCTAAAGAAACACAAGGTACTTGGTTAATACAAGTATTTTGGTTAGAACGGGTATATTTGGTTAAATTGTAAATATCAATACCAGCTTCACCTGGAATAGTTTCATCTTCATTAACTTTCACTACGATACGTGAAGCATCAATATATTGAACATAACCACCACGTTTCGCAACAACCGTTACCCCTGAGTCAACCGCTACGGCTTTCTCAATACCTGTTCCTACTAATGGTTTATCGGCACGCAAGGTTGGTACGGCTTGACGTTGCATGTTCGCCCCCATCAATGCACGGTTCGCATCATCGTGCTCTAAGAATGGAATTAATGCCGCCGCAACAGAAACCACTTGCTGAGTAGAAATATCCATATAGTGAATATCTTCTGGACGATATAAACCAGATTCACCATGTTCACCACGTGCGGTAACGAAAGTATCTGTGAAACGGAAATTCTCATCTAAGTTTGAGTTCGCCTGAGCGATAACATAGTTACCTTCTTCAATCGCTGATAAATATTCGATTTCTTCAGTAACTTGACCGTTTACCACTTTACGATATGGTGTTTCTAAGAAACCATAATCATTAGTACGCGCATAAACAGAAAGTGAGTTAATCAAACCGATATTTGGACCTTCAGGTGTTTCGATTGGACACACTCGACCATAGTGCGTTGCATGAACGTCTCGTACCTCAAACCCTGCACGCTCACGCGTTAATCCACCTGGACCTAAAGCAGAAATACGACGTTTATGTGTTACTTCTGATAATGGGTTATTTTGATCCATAAATTGTGATAATTGTGATGAACCAAAAAACTCTTTTACCGCTGCCGAAATTGGTTTCGCATTAATAAGATCTTGTGGCGTTACTGAGTCAAGATCACCTAACGATAAACGTTCTTTTACTGCTCTTTCTACACGCACTAAGCCAATACGGAATTGGTTTTCTGCCATTTCACCCACTGAACGAATACGACGGTTACCTAAATGGTCAATATCATCAACTTCACCACGACCATTACGGATATCAATCAATTTCTTCATGACTAAGATGATATCTTCTTTACTAAGGATACCGTTACCTTCGCCCTCAGGAATATCTAATGAACGATTGAATTTCATGCGTCCAACAGCAGAGAGATCATAGCGATCTGCTGAGAAGAATAAATTATCAAATAAACTTTCTGCGGCTTCTTTTGTTGGTGGCTCACCAGGACGCATCATGCGATAAATTTCAACTAATGCACTAAGACGATCATTAGATGGATCTACTCTTAATGTTTCTGAAATATATGGTCCATGATCAAGATCATTCGTGAATAATGTTTCAATCGTTGTATAACCTGCTTGGCTTAAGTTTGCTAACATTTCCAAACTTAATTCCGCATTTGCAGGACAAATCACTTCACCAGTTTCTAAGTTTACATAATCTTTTGCGACAACTTTTCCTACAATATATTCTGCAGGAACAACAACTTGTGAAATATTATCTTTTTCTAATTGACGAATATGGCGAGCTGTAATACGGCGTCCACGCTCAACATAAACTTTACCATTAGCCTCAATATCGAAAGTTGCTGTTTCACCACGCAATCTTTCAGGAACTAATGTCATTAATAACTGATTATCTTTAATTTCAAATATAACTTTGTTAAAGAAAATATTTAAGATTTCTTCTGTGGTATAACCCAAAGCACGTAAAATAATGGTTGCTGGTAATTTACGGCGACGGTCAATACGAGCAAAAAGATTATCTTTAGGATCAAATTCAAAATCTAACCAAGAGCCACGATAAGGAATAATACGTGCATTGTATAAAATTTTACCTGAAGAATGCGTTTTACCCTTATCACTATCAAAGAATACGCCTGGACTACGGTGTAATTGAGAAACGATAACTCGTTCAGTTCCATTGATAACGAAAGTACCATTATCTGTCATTAATGGGATCTCACCCATATATACATCTTGTTCTTTTATATCTTTAACTGTGCCTGGTGCAGCATCTTTATCATAGCTAACAAGACGGAGTTTAACACGTAATGGAGCTGCATAAGTGGTTCCTCTGATTTGACATTCTCTTACATCGAATACAGGCTCACCTAACTTATAATCCACATATTGCAACTCAGTATTACCATTATTGCTTACAATAGGAAATACTGAACGGAATGCAGCTTCTAAACCTTGCTGACCTTCAGGATCTTTCTGGATAAACTTCTCAAAAGAGTCTAATTGAATAGTTAATAAATAAGGAATATTTAAAACTTGCGGACGTTTGCCGAAGTCTTTACGAATACGTTTTTTTTCGGTATAGGAGTAAACCATAGGTTCCTCTGCTTGCTGTTCAGACCCACAATCCACACACTCTCGCTGTATTATACAAGGTGGCAGTGTAAAATTGATACCGTTAGAATTGTTTTATTAATTAAAACAATAATTTAAATTTAGTCATAAGCTGACTTCATTTGTAAAAAACTGTGAGTGTTAAACGGTAATTTCTCTCAGTTTCTGAAAGGCACAAAATGGCTGATGACAAAATCACCAGCCATTCTCGCTAAAAATTAAATAATATCAATTATTTAATTTCAACTTGCGCACCTGCTTCTTCTAACTCTTTCTTAAGTGCTTCAGCTTCTGCTTTAGCAACACCTTCTTTTAAGGTTGCAGGTGCTGACTCAACTAAGTCTTTAGCTTCTTTCAAGCCTAAACCAGTTGCACCACGAACTGCTTTGATTACTGCAACTTTATTTGCACCAGCTGCAGCTAAAACTACATCAAACTCAGTTTTTTCTTCAGCTGCTGCTGCATCACCACCAGCTGCTACCGCTACTGCAGCTGCTGCCGCAGAAACACCAAATTTTTCTTCCATTGCAGAAATAAGTTCTACAATTTCCATTACTGATTTTTCAGCAATTGCTTCAATGATTTGTTCGTTAGTTAATGACATAACAATCGTTTCCTAAAGTAAGTAAAATTTTTAAACCAATAAACTACTAATATTAAGCAGCTTCTTTTTGATCGCGAATCGCCGCAATAGTACGTACAAGTTTTCCAGCCGCAGCTTCTTTCATTGTACCCATTAAACGTGCAATTGCTTCTTCGTATGTTGGTAGAGTTGCTAAACGATCGATAGCTTTTGCTTCGATGAACTCACCTTCAAAGGCTGCGCCTTTAATTTCGAACTTATCGTTTGTTTTAGCAAATTCTTTGAACAAACGTGCTGCAGCACCTGGATGTTCGTTAGAGAATGCGATAAGTGTCGGACCTTTAAACGTATCTTTCATGCATTCAAATGCGGTACCTTCAACGGCACGACGTAATAAAGTATTACGTACAACACGCATATACACGCCAGCTTCACGAGCTGATTTACGTAATTCAGTCATTTTGTCCACTGTTACACCACGAGAATCCGCAGCAACAGCAGATAACGCACCCTTGGCAACTTCGCTTACTTCAGCAACAACTGCTTGTTTATCTTGAAGATTTAATGCCATTGGCTTTTAGCTCCTGAAATACATTTATCTAGTTTCCTAGACATAAAAAACCCAATCTGACATACAGACGGGGACGAATTTCGGTGCCAGAAGCAGAAATATTCTTATCTGTACACCATCTACGCAGGATAATTAAGAAATTTCTTTCCCCTGCGGTCTTGGATGAGGCTTGAATTAGGTCAAGCACCAACCAGAATTGTTGATTAAAAAATCAAGGTTGTAGATTATAGAGATAACCTACAACATTGTAAAGCGGATTATAAACTGCTTTGATCAACTTCAACGCCAGCGCCCATAGTAGTAGAGATGCTTACTTTCTTAATATAAACACCTTTCGCTGTAGTTGGTTTTGCTTTAGTTAATGCAGCTAATAACGCTTGTAAGTTTTCTTTGATTTGATCTGCTTCAAAGTTTACTTTACCGATAGTGGTATGGATAATACCATTTTTATCATTACGGTAACGAACCTGACCAGATTTTGCATTCTTCACTGCTTCCGCAACGTTTGGTGTTACCGTTCCCACTTTCGGGTTTGGCATTAAGCCACGTGGTCCAAGGATTTGACCTAATTGACCAACAACGCGCATTGCATCTGGAGATGCGATAACAACATCAAAGTTCATTTCACCTTTTTTCACTTGCTCTGCAAGATCTTCCATGCCCACTAAATCTGCACCAGCTTCTTTAGCCGCTTCAGCATTAGCTCCTTGAGTAAACACCGCAACACGTACGCTACGACCAGTACCGTGTGGTAATACAGTTGCACCACGAACGTTTTGGTCAGATTTACGTGCATCAATTCCTAAGTTTACTGCAACATCAACACTTTCAACGAATTTTGCAGTTGCTAACTCTTTTAATAAAGCAACAGCTTCATTGATTTCATATGCTTTAGTTGAATCTACTTTGGCTTTAATTGCTTTCATGCGTTTGGTTAGTTTTGCCATTGATTAGTCCTCCACTACCAAGCCCATTGAACGTGCAGTACCTTCAATAGATTTCATTTTTTCTTCAACTGTTGCACCAGTCATATCAGCCGCTTTAAGTTCTGCAATTTCGCGGACTTGTTGACGAGTTACTTTACCCACTTTGTCTTTGTTTGGTTTACCAGAACCAGACTTAATACCCGCAGCTTTTTTCAATAATACTGCTGCTGGTGGAGTTTTAGTAATGAACGTAAAAGAACGGTCTGCATATACAGTAATTACAACTGGAATTGGTAAACCTTTTTCTAAGCTCTCAGTACGAGCGTTAAATGCTTTACAGAATTCCATGATGTTAACACCTTGTTGACCCAATGCTGGACCAACTGGTGGACTTGGGTTTGCCATACCAGCTGCAACTTGCAACTTAACGTAGGCCTGAACTTTTTTTGCCATAGTTTATTTCCTCGTTTTGGGTAATAACGCCTTTCGGCTCCCCGTTGTTAACAACACTAATAGCATAGTGCATGACATAAAAATACGAGCAAGTAATTCTTGCTCGTATTTTCCATAATTATACAGTTCTACTATTTACTTTCAAGTATTTCATAATAATTTACTTTCTATTTCCACATTCGAATACTGCACCTAGAGCAGAATAATCTTTGATAGCCTCATACTCATTCATATGATGACAAGCTCCTGTAGGAGAAAAACAAGTTGCTTTTTCTTGCATAACCCTCAATACAACTCTTTTTCTTGTATTATCTGCAATTTCAGCAGCATTATTACGTAAATCATTAAGGGCACCTTCTCTTGCCTCAGATAAATTTGGCGCTCTCATTCTATGGTGTGAATCTCTATACCCATCTCTACCCTCAACTTCACCTAAAAATTGACAGCCAAAAGGAATAGATCTAACCGTCGCAATACCTTTTGCATTTTGATTTAATTGCTTTGGGGAAAAAGGTGCAAATCGAACACACCCTGTTAATATAAAAGATAATAGAATGGATAATATAATATATTTTTTCATCTAAACCTCACTTAAAAAATAAATATTTTATGATATAGTTTAGTTTCTAGTTATAACAAATCCACCAACTCTTAGTATTAAAATGTAAACTTCAGGTATATGTATGGAAGTGTATAAAACAATTAGAACAATGCGAGATATTAATCAACTTACTCAAGAAGATATGGCTGAAAAATTAGGAATTTCTGTTAATGCTTATTCAAAATTAGAGCGAGGTATTTCAAAAATTAGCTTAGAAAAGCTAGAACAAATAGCTCATATATTTAATATCAATATATCTGAATTATTTTCTGCAAAAGAAAAAGGCTTTTTTTGTCTTTTTAGCGAAAATAGTCAGAATAACTCAAATTATTATGCGAATAACGATGTAGTAGTAAGCGAAAACGAAAAACTCAAACTTATCATCGCTCATAAAGATGAACTACTGAAACAAAAAGAGAAAGAAATCCAGAAATTGGAAGAGATTGTTGCGTTATTAAAAGATAAATTAGCTCAATAAAAAAGTGGCTTTTGCCACTTTTTTATTGTTATCGACAATCATTAAATTGTTTTTTCAACTTGACTAAAATCTAACTCAACTGGCGTTGCACGCCCAAAGATAGATACCGATACTTTTAAGCGGCTCTTTTCATAATCCACTTCTTCCACAGTACCATTGAAGTCTGCAAATGGACCTTCTTTAACTCGCACTTCTTCACCCGGTTGAAACACTGTTTTCGGTCTTGGCTTATCACTATTTTGTTCTAAGCGATTTAAGATCATTTCCGCTTCGCGATTAGAAATTGGTGCTGGATTATCTGGTGTTCCACCAATAAACCCCATTACACGTGGTACGCTACGCACTAAATGCCATGTATCATCATTCATTGCCATTTGTACTAATACGTAACCTGGGAAAAATTTTCTTTCACTTTTTCTGCGTTTTCCACCAACGTTTTCTACCACTTCTTCAGTTGGGACTAGCACTTCACCAAATTGATCTTCCATATTGTGC
This sequence comes from Gallibacterium trehalosifermentans, assembly GCF_042433055.1. NCBI lineage: Bacteria > Pseudomonadati > Pseudomonadota > Gammaproteobacteria > Pasteurellales > Pasteurellaceae > Gallibacterium > Gallibacterium trehalosifermentans. The sequence goes on along the minus strand of NZ_JBHLWB010000010.1, from coordinate 71,156 downwards.
AGTTTGATGTATTCACGCAATACTGTGGCAACACGTGATTCAAAGCCTGAAAAAGCTTGTAATACATACCAACGTTTTTGCATTGTATTCTCACTCATAATTAGAACCTCAAGTTGGTAATAAAGTTAATTAACGATACGATTAAAGAATCTAGCCCCCATAAAATTAATGAAACCACCACAGTTACCCCCATAACAACTAAGGTTGTTTGCGTGGATTCTTGACGAGTAGGCCAAATAATTTTTCTTAATTCAATACGAGATTCTTTAAAAAATGTTCTTGCCGATGTTCCTTGATTAGTCATTGCTGCGATTAATAGGGCAACTAATAATAAAACTACCATCGCTGGAATACGAACAAACGATGCGAATTGATCACGAAAATAAATATTACCTACCGCCGCAACTAATACTAACACTATAGCAATAACCCATAATGTGCTATTAAGACCTTTTGCTTTAAGTCCCTCTTCTGGCGATGTTTTCTTTTTCTCAATTTCTAAACTCATTATGAACCTACATAAACCTAATAAATAAACCTATAGGGAGATTTTTAAGCTCGCAATTCTAGCACTATATCACTCGATTTCATACAAAAATTATTTGAATATACAAATTTTGCGCAAAAGCGCAGTCATAATATGATGTTACTGCTTAAATTACTGGTTTTCTACGATAAAAAAACAATCCTGGTGAAGCTAATCCAAAAACAATTGCGGCTAAAATAAATCCTGTTTTAATAAAAAACTCTAATGCTTGAGCCAGTAACGCTTCACTGTATCCATAATGAGCAATTTGCACAATCGCAATCATCGCTTTATACGCATAAACACCAGGAATCATTGGAATAATCGCTGCAACAGTAAACACTTTTGGGTGTGCTAAAAATCGTTGTGCTAAATATACGCCAATAAATCCAATTAAAACGGCAGAAAAAAATGTCGAGAAAACTAATGACACATGACAATAACTTACTAAAATAGTACGAAAACAATGACCTAATGCACCTAATGAAGCACAATATTTCAACGCTTTTGGCGGCACATTAAAAATTAAGGCAAATCCCACGGCAGGAATCGCTGCAAAAAAGAGGTCATTTAATAACGTTAATACAACATTCATTCTTTAACTCCAAGCATTAATATGTAATATAGTTAACGCAAACACGATACCAATGCACGCTCCAAATGTTAAAACGGTTGCGATTGCCCAACGTCCTAGCCCCATATTGACATAGCCTTTCAACATATCTGATAGCGAGTTTATTAAAGGAAAGCCAGGTACAAGCAGTAATACACTTGATGCTAACGCAATTTCTGGTTCATTTCCCCAACTGTGTAATAATGCTTGCCCTGATATACAAGACGCAATAAAGGCTGTAATGGCAAAATTAATCATAGGGTTATAATGTCGCTTAGCTAACTCCTGTCGAACAAACATTCCTATCCCAGATGCTAGGAAGGTGATTAATGATATTACAACATCGCCACCCGCTAACCTCGCAAAGCTCGCGCAGGATAAGCCAACCATCAATACAACAAACCAACGGTTATACTTAACTGTTTTTATATTATTAAGTTTTTTCTTAACTTGATGAATTCCATAGATTTTATGCTCTGTCGCAATAACAATTCTCTGTACTTGAGTAATCACAGCCATATTAATACCACTATCATAATTACGGCGTGTCGTCGTAATACAATGATCATTATGGCGTGTCGTTATCACAATCGCATTTGGTGTAAATGCTGCCTCAACACTTTCCACACCTAATGCTATACCTAATCGACAAGCCACTTGATCAACTAGTGTACTTTCTGCGCCATGTTGTAACATCAATAACGCTGCTGTAGCGCATAAACGGGTTATCTCTTGCTGATTTTCATGTGATAATTCAGGCATAGTTTTATCCTATAAATATGAAGCAATTATTATAGAAGAAAGTGCTATTCCTCATTCAGAACATAGATCAAATATTCTCCACAAAAAGCCCTCAGATAACGATTAAACTTAATCCAATATGTTAGCTTCGTTGATCATTACGTTACCCTTTAGAACGATACGAATAGACTATGATTTTTCAATGTTTAGTGTTACCTTAAACGCTTTCAATTTCATCATAAAAATTACTATGAAAACTATTGTTTTAAAATTTGGCACAAGCGTCTTGACGCAAGGATCATCAAAGCTGAATCGCCCACATATGTTGGAAATTGTGCGCCAATGTGCCGCACTGCATCAACAAGGCTATCGAATTATTATTGTTACTTCTGGTGCGGTTGCTGCTGGTCGTCATTATTTAAATTATCCTCAACTCCCCGCAACCATTGCGTCTAAGCAGTTACTGGCTGCAGTTGGGCAAAGCCAATTAATTCAAACATGGGAACAACTTTTTCAAATTTATGATATTAAAATTGGGCAAATTTTATTAACCCGTGCTGACTTTGAAGATCGTGAACGTTTCTTAAATGCACGTGATACCTTGATGGCATTACTTGATAATCAAATTATTCCTGTCATTAATGAAAATGATGCGGTCGCTACTGCAGAAATTAAGGTTGGCGATAACGATAATTTATCCGCTCTGACGGCTATTTTAGCTCATGCTGATCAACTCTATTTGCTTACAGATCAACAAGGTTTATATGATTGCGATCCAAGAAATAATCCTGATGCAAAACTGATTTCTGTAGTCGATAAAATTACTGATCACACGCGTGCGATTGCAGGTGGAAGTATTTCTGGATTAGGTACTGGTGGAATGTCCACCAAAATTACCGCTGCCGATATTGCCACTCGCTCTGGAATTGAAACGATTATCGCGGCTGGGGGGAGAAAAAATGTGATTGCCGATCTCGCCAATGGCGCCATGATTGGTACAAAATTTACTGTCCCTACTCATGCGATTGACAGTCGAAAACAATGGTTATTTGCCGCCCCTATTGCAGGCAAAATTACGGTTGATTCAGGTGCAGAAAATGCGTTAATCGTACAACATAAATCATTACTACCAGCAGGAATGAAAGAAATTGAGGGTACATTCTCTCGTGGCGAAGTCGTATTATTACAAAATATGAGTGGTAAAGCCCTCGCTCGTGGTATGGTACGGTATAACAGCGATGCCTTACAACGCATTCAAGGACAACAGTCCCAAAAAATTAACGATATCCTCGGATATGAATATGGTTCTGTTGCGATTCATTGTGATGATCTCGTTTTATTATAGGAACACGTTATGACAGATTTACAACAATTAGGACTGCAAGCTAAGCAAGCTTCATTTCGTCTTGCCGAACTCTCTCATCAACAAAAAAATGCCGTATTATTACGTATTGCCGAGCAATTAAAACATCATCAAGCAGAAATCTTGGCGGCTAATGCGCTCGACATTCAACAAGCAGAACAACAAGGATTAAGTCCTGCACTTATTGACCGATTATTACTTACTGAACAACGGCTTGATAGTATTATTCATGAAGTCAAACATATTGTTTCCTTAGCTGATCCTGTTGGTAATCTGATTGATGGTACTGAGTTAGATAGTGGAATCAAAATTGAACGAAAACGTGTGCCACTTGGCGTCATTGGTGTGATTTATGAAGCGCGCCCTAATGTTACCGTCGATGTCGCATGTTTGTGTTTAAAAACAGGAAATGCGGCTATTTTGCGCGGAGGAAAAGAAACACAACACACCAACCAAATCCTCGTTAAAATTATTCAACAAGCGTTAATTGCTGAGCAATTACCTGCTTCGGCTATTCAAGCCATTACCAATCCAGATCGTCAACTCATTACCCAATTACTTAAACTCGATCAGTATGTTGATATGATTATTCCTCGTGGTGGGGCAGCATTACATCAACTTTGCAAAGAACAATCGACCATTCCTGTGATTGTCGGTGGGATTGGGGTATGTCATCTGTTTGTTGAAGCATCTGCTGATATAACCAAATCATTGCGAGTCATTCATAATGCCAAAACCCAACGTCCAAGCACCTGCAATACATTGGAAACACTACTTGTACAAGAAAGCATTGCAGAAAAATTCTTAGCGGAGCTTGCCCAATATAACCAACAACCCGCTATTACTTTCCATGCGGATCCGCAAGCGTTTTCAATTCTCAATCAATATACTGATCGCGTAAAACCATTAATGGACGAAACCCTCAGTCAAGAGTGGCTCTCTCTGGATCTTAATGTCGTTATTGTGAAAGATATTAATCAGGCTATTGCACATATCCGCCATTATGGCAGCCAGCATTCAGATGGCATTTTGAGTCAAAATCCACAATTATTAATGCAATTTGCCCAACAAGTCGATTCTGCCGCAGTTTATCTCAATGCAAGTACACGATTTACTGACGGTGGCGAATTTGGTTTAGGTGCTGAAGTTGCAGTAAGCACACAAAAACTGCACGCTCGTGGTCCAATGGGATTAGAAGCACTTACTACTTATAAGTGGATCTGCTCTGGTGATTATGCGGTGAGGAAATAGCTGGCGCTGTTGATATTTGATAGTTGTAACTGGAGAGACGAGTTATAGCTAATCTCAGACGGCTAATAAAGTCATATTCATTAATTTTTGGTTTATTTTTTCACTCACATTGAGATTTAGGTTTTGCCCTAAAGGGCGACCCACTTTTTTTTGCGCGTGTAAAGAAAAGTGGGCAAAAACAAAAAGCATTGCTTTTTGAGCGCAGCTTGCAGCGACCCGAAGGGTGAACAAGTGAGCTGAGCGAACTTGTGAATAATACACGCCCTAGTGCCTTGCTATTTCCTCATTTCGTCAAGATTGTTCAGGCGGCAAAAAACTGATATTTTTCTTCGCACAACTCAGAAAAATTAGACGTTTTTTGCCTAAAAATCTTTTCTGCTTTCAGGCAAGGCACAAGGGAACCCATTGAATATTTCTTAAATCTAGAGCTGTCAACAACCTAAGACAGCTATAAACTAGTATCGACTAACTAACATCTCTAGAAAAATAAAACCATTCTGCTTTAACAAACAGAATGATTTTAATATCACACAATATTCACCTCTTCCTTATAGAATGGTTGAATAATCAGATGATTCTGCGTTGGATATTTAAACTCTTTTAACGTTAATGCTTGATCAATAATACTTTGCTCCCGAACATCAGACCAAGTAATCTGATCATCACTGTCAATCTCAGCTACTTTTAACGTTTGGTTATTCCACCCATATAACTTGTCTTGAGCTTTATCAAAATCTAACAGGGTACTACGCATCGCAGCTAAATTTGTAAATCCTGTTGGATCAGTATCAATAATAAAACTATCAGAACCCGTACCACCAGTAACTTGATCACCTACGTTAAACATTAACCAGTCATCACCATCACCACCCTCTAAGCGACTTCCCTCTTTCAAACTGATAATCTTATCATTGCCTGCATTCCCCACTAAGAAACTGGTATATTGACTATTTCCCACTAACGTGTCATTACCCAATCCAGCAAACACATTTTCAATTTGTGTTTCATCGCTAATCGTTACTGTCTTACCTAAAATATTCATATAGGCAGAAGTATTGGCATTATTAAGATTTACCACCACATCTGTTCGCATCGCTGAGGCAAGAATACTATCATTTCCGCCATTCGTATCATTCAGCGTTAACATTTTTGCCTGCGTTGCTTCATCGGCTAAATTATCAAATGTTTTGACAAATTCATCGGTGTAAACATAGCGATCATCAACAACATCTCCCGTTCCAAAGAAGCTTAATTGAACATTTTTAATCGTTGTATCAACACTCACATCTACCTTATGCTCAAATGAGATCGTCCAAGTCCCTTTCGCATTTTCGCCCCAGAAACGCTTGGTCATCATACTTAAATCACCATTAATTGCGCTATCTTTTGTTCCGTTAGCAATAATACTTTCCGTACCTTCAGGAGAAACCATCACAATCTTTAAATTACGAAATGCCTGATCTTTAATATTTATTCTTGCTTGTACGGCTTCTAACGTAACATCATCTGTCATCTCAAACGTGAATGAAGTTTTGGTATTTGCAGAACGACTCAATGTTTTGACTGTTTTATCAACTTCTGAAGTACGTTTCCACCAACTCGCTGGCTGATTTGGTGCATTTTTCACATCTTTAAAAACGCTTGCCTCGTATCCGCCTCTTAACCAGTCTCGTCCCAACAATACTGAGCCATAAACATCAATAATACCAAAGCCAACATCACTAGAGAAATGCATTCCCGCACCATTTAAACTTTTCCCTTTATTTAGGCTAAACAATTTAAATGGATTATTTTTGGGGTGGTAAGTTGCAGTATGCGCAATAATCTGTTGCACATCTCGGAAACCTAATTGCTCATTTGCTTGCAACATTAATCCTATCGCTCCCGCTACAGCTGGAGCCGAAAAACTTGTTCCATCATTCCCCGGAGAAGCAATATGTATAGCTTCTCCAGGACTAGAAAAGTATCTTATTTCTCCACTACTACGATCTATTGATGCCACAGCAATCATCGTTGGTGATTTAGTTGATTCAGTAATTGCCGTATTCGTTCCATCTCGTCGTTTATTACTCGCACTAACGGTCCAAATAGTCCCTAAACCATTTCGTCCTGTTTCCACACTATTTTTATACCACTCTGTACCATCAATATAATTGGAAACCACACTCATATTGATAATGTCGGCTTGATCGCTGGTAGGACTTTGCCAACTGAGTCGAGAATCATAAGCAACACCAGTAAATTCCCCATTCATAATACCGCCAATATATTGCATGACCTCTCGACTATGATCGGTCGGTAAAGAGGTTCCCTCCGCAACATTAGCTTTATCAAAACGATCCCCTAGTGGAAGATTACCTGTACTCTCATGAGTACTAATTCGAATCCCTTTCCCACTAAGACCTGCAATACCATCGTTCCAAGCATCTAAATAGTGAGTAAAATTATTTATATCTTCTACTCTACCTAATGTTGTGATCCAAGGAGCTATATAAGTATCGATTGAGGCTTTACTAATATCTTGCCAATTCCCCTCTTGCTGTTGTTGATAAGTTGCCGTTAAAAGATAACTGCCTTTATCCTGTTTAGTCGAAATCAGTTTTAATACGGCTAAATCTGTGCCATTAACCAGCCAACTCCCATCACTTTGTTTCACTCCAACAGAAAGCGATACGGAATCAGGCATACCGCTAATCTTTACCCGCCATGTATTTGACGTTAACACAAAAGTCGGATCTCTTAAATCAAGATTTACTGTGCTACCCGCTCTAAACTCAAGATGCGAAGTAATTGGTTCTGGTACTGTGTTATTACCAATATTTAACGCTAATGTCGATTGATTTTTGTTTGCGTTACCAACCTTGTCAGTAAAACTCTCTCTCGCAACAAAGATTAAGGCTTTTTCTGGTACAGCACTCTGATCCGCCGTAAATGTTGCGGTACGGGTACTTCCTTCACCTGCTAGGTTAGAGAGTGTTCCACCGCGTACTTGTACATTTTCTAGGGAAAAACGATCACCTAGATCTTCACTAAATGTAAACGTAACAGTAGTAGTTGATCCCGCTGAGTTTTCTCCAGATAATTCTGTCTGATCTGCCGTAATAGAAATAATTTCAGGGTGAATGGTATCTAGCAACACAGGGATTTGCCCTAACACTTGATCGCCTGACTTTAATACTGCTTGCGTAATACCTTGCTGTTCAATCGGCCCTTGCTTACCAAAAAAGGAGTCTAGATCATAAAAAGAAACAGACCAACGTCCTTGTCCATCTGCTTGAATGGCTTTGCTCGCTTTATTTCCCCATTGCAGAATTAACGATTGATTAGGTGCCACTCTACCAGAGAAAAGTACGCCATTATGCAATTCAGCTGCATTAACTTCTCTTTGCGTTGTTAGTGATTCGTCAGTTAAGGAAATTTTTGTTTCTCTAAATGCTGTTTCCGCAACCCAATTTTCACCTTGTTGGGTTTCTAAACGCCATTTAACGGCGTGTGTGCCACTACTGATAGTATTTAACGTAGCTTGCCAACTGACTTGATCACCAGCGAGTTGTGCTACTGCATAAAAATCATTACCGACATAAACAGCGATACGTTGATTTTCTCCCAACGGCGTACTCAATCGCCCTTTCGCAATAATGCTACTCGCAGAAGATAACTTAACATTATCAAATACACTTGCAGGATCGCCCTCAATCCATAATGAGCTATTATCTATGTCAAGGTAACGGTAACTTCCCTCGGCTTTGTCTAAAATCTGCGCAGTATATCGGTTATAGATTTCCGCTTTAAAGCGATGAATACCCGCATTCAAATTAGCCACTTGATACTGCCAGATCGCATCGCCACCACCACTATATGAAACCGTCGCATACCCCATAAATTGATCACCTTGGTAGACTTTAATTTCTTCTCCCGGTGCTAAGGCTTTTGTCAATTTCCCAGTTAAAATCGGTGTCGCATCATCACGTAGCTGCCCTTCGATACTAATATCTTGCTTCACACCAAAATCATCTTGCACATCTAAAGTTATTTCCGCATTAGAAGGTATTGCAATCTCAATTTGAGTTGTACTTAATGGCTGAATTTCACCATTAGCTTTTATCACTTTTAAATAAAGATTTTGCATTCCTAGCGGTAGTGCTTGTGTAAGTGTCGAAGTCCAGTTAGTGCCATCTACACTTACTTCGTCTAATGATTCACCATTACTATTCGTTAGGATTAAACGTTCTCCCGTAGCTAATGGTCGGCTAATCGTACCTTTTACTGTCGGTGTTGTATCATCGGTGTACCACATAGGTTCAGCAGCATACATATTGAAATATTTTGTATTTCCTCTAAAGGTCTGCCCTGAAATTTGCCCTATTTCAGTAACATTTGGCATCTGTCGCAATACATTGACATCTATCGTACCGCCAATAGCCTCTTTACTCAAAAAAATAGTACTACCATTCAAACGCCCATCATATCTATCACGCGCGACAATCTCGACTCGGGTTACTGGCATCATTTCCCCAAGATCAATTTGTACCCATGGATTTTGTGAGTAATTTTTTTCTTTAAAGGTGCCATTATTATTATCATGGAAAACAGCTAATTCAGCTTGCGAAAAATTCCCTTGCCACTGTCCATTTGGCGAGACCAATTTACATTTGACCAAACACGGATTTCAGCCAAACTAAACACCGATGTATTTGCTAAGCTCGGATCAATACGTAAAGTAACATAACGTCCAACGTTATCCCCCTCAACGAGATGGCTATCTGAATTCACATTCTGAATATATCCTTGAATATCCTCATTGAGTGAGGTTACTGTCATATTATTTGGTTTTAAACCAATTCCGATATTCACTTGATGTTGATTCGCCGAAAGGAGAATTTTTGCCGTATTCCCATTGTGCGTATCCACTATATCCGAGTCTTTACTTTCATCGCCGCCAACGTTAGAGGCAGTAAAATTAAGTCCATTACGTCCACCAGAACGGATAATATAGTAACCAAAATCTTTGGTTTCAAAACGATAATTACCCTCTGCGTCCGTTACAGTTTCCATAACCTTACGTTTATTAGAATCCAACAACTCAACGCTAATACCCTCGATACCGCTTTCATTTGCATCTTGAATACCATTCGCATTGGCATCTAACCACACTTTACCGACTAAGCTTGCCGTTGGTCTCTCGGTAATTGCCATGGCATTGATCTGATCTTTTACTTGCCCTGAATAGAGGGAAAAAGCTTCGGTTTCCCCTGCTGTAATCGCAAGATGACTCTCACTACGCTCTTGATCGACAAAATGTTGCCCCGTTTCTAATCCTTTTCTAGCAAAAGCAACTTTATATTCTCCCGGTCTTACACTGAAAGAATATTGCCCACGCTCATCTGTTGTCGTTGTGGCAACAACTTCTCCCTGCGTATTGAGTAACTGAACTGTTAAATCTGTAAGCAGATTATCCTCACTGGTTAATTGCTGATCACGGTTTTCATCATACCAAGCCGTTCCTGAAACGGTTGCCAGTTGATAAGTTGCTACATTTACTCGGCTAGTTTGCTGTACATTTACTTGTACAGGATAAGTATTGCTATCACTATAATGAGCGCCATTCGCTAATTCACCAAAGACAACTTTATATTGCCCTTGATCGATGTCCGCAAAACGATAATTACCACTTTTATCCGTTTGTGTCGTGGCGACTATGCTGTTATCCGCTTTTAATAGACGAACCGTAACATTCTCTATCCCTTTTTCTGAGCCATCTGGCTGCCCACTGAAGTTATAATCATCAAATAATTTCCCTTCCACTGCACCAGGAACAAATTTCACACCTGCATTAATCGTAAATCTCGCACGGGCGCTATTGTTAATCGTAATACTTTGTCCAGATACATTCGCTAACTGAGAGTCTCCACCAACAAAAAATGTCATATTTGCTGGCAAACTTGTCCGATCAAACTGCAAATAGTAATCACCTACCGCAACATTTTTCACTTGAAAGGTATAACGCCCCTGATTATTGGTAAAAACTTCATCTATTGTTTCATGTCTATGGTTTTTTAATACAACTTTAGCTCGTTGGAAAACACCTTCATTTCTGGCTCTTTTCATATCATTATTTTGATCAAACCATAACGTGCCACTTATAAAGAATGTTTCCACAATATTCACATTGATATCTTCAGTGGTACCATCTACTGTTTTAATCGTAATAATATCTTGTAATGATTGATTTACGCCCAGTGCCTTAACTGAGGGATTATTGCTATCTAGGCGATAAACCCAGCGCCCATTATCTTCTAGCGTTAAGGTTCCATAACGCCCAGTATAATCACCTGCTGAAAAGGCATTTTGCCCATGATCTGGATCGAGAATAGTTAGTTGCCCTGACTGGCTGCCGCTGTTGTCATTTTGCTTATACACTAAACCATCAGTCTGTCCAGCAATTTTAGCCACATCATTTTTACCAGCTACGGTGATCGTAATCTCTTGCGTTGCTTTACCATTGGCTGACTGCACCGTAAATTTTTCTACCGCACTTTCACTATCGATTAATGCTTGTACATTTGCATTACTATCATCACGTTGATATGTCCAACTGCCATCAGGTTGAATAGTTAATTGACCACCTAGATCACCTGACACTTTTTCCACTTGCGGAGAAAATGGTACAGGACTTTCCAATTTCCCTGTAATCGTTGTCGTCGCTTCATCTTCTGTTGTGGTACCTGCTAGCTCACCAGAAATCTCAATAATTTCCTCGTCTTCTACTTCATTTATCTCATCAGACTTATCTACAATCTGATTAGATTTACTTACTACTTCATCGTTATCTTGCTTAGATTTACTTGTTTTACTAAATAACCACGTGAGCGCACCGATCGATGTTGCAATGCCACCTGCTAGGTAAGAAAAGGGTTTAGAAATAAGACCTGCATAATGAGATGGGGCAATAGTTTCTATTTGCTGTGAAACAATTAATTCCGTTGAGCCTAATGCTTCTGAAGTATTTGGTGCAACAGTATAGTTATAAAAAACGCCCTTTTCGCTGATTGAAACAAAGGTAATTTCTTCATTTTGATAAGGTGTTAAGATCAATCTCGTGTCTAAATTAACGAGATCATCATGAATTAATATTTCAAGATTTTCATTATTTAATGAAAAGTTAACCTTAGAAGAGATATCGCCAGTTACTCCCTCCACCTCAATTTTCGTACCTTTATTCGGATCCAGTAACTGTACTTTTCCTTGTTCAACAGTATATTTAACTTTATGTTGTGGATTAGATGAAAAATATTGGCTAATCAGCATGATAAAAACCTTTTTTTATTTTAATACGCATAGAAATATTATTTTTATACGTTAAAGCAAAAATAAATAATCTTTAAAGATAAGATAATATTTATAGAATATTTTAAATAAAAAATAGCTGCTAATAATTAAACAATAATTGTTAGCAACCATTTTTCTAAGATATTTTTTCAATAAACTATTGAATGAATTATGAACGTTTCATCGCTTCAAAAAACTCTTCATTTGTTTTTGTCATGGATAATTTATCAATTAAAAACTCCATTGCTTCAATTTCCCCCATTGGGTGGACAATTTTCCGCAAAATCCACATTTTTTGTAGCTCATCTGGCGTAGTTAACAAATCTTCTTTACGTGTACCAGAACTATTGAAATCAATCGCTGGGAACACACGTTTTTCTGCAATTTTACGTGAAAGATGAAGTTCCATATTTCCCGTTCCTTTGAACTCTTCATAAATGACTTCGTCCATCTTAGAACCCGTATCCACCAATGCCGTAGCAATAATGGTTAAACTTCCTCCTTCCTCAACATTACGTGCAGCCCCAAAGAAACGTTTTGGACGATGTAATGCATTGGCATCTACCCCACCAGAAAGTACCTTACCTGACGCAGGAGTAACAGTATTGTAAGCGCGAGCTAAACGTGTAATGGAATCTAATAAAATGACCACATCTTTTTTATGCTCGACCAAACGTTTTGCTTTTTCAATTACCATTTCAGCTACCTGTACATGACGTGCCGCAGGTTCATCAAAGGTAGAAGCGACCACTTCACCTTTAACCAAACGTTGCATCTCTGTAACCTCTTCAGGACGCTCGTCAATTAATAACACCATCAAAATACATTCTGGGTAATTATAAGTAATACTCTGGGCAATATTTTGCAGGAACATTGTTTTACCTGCTTTTGGCGGAGCCACAATCAACGCACGCTGCCCTTTGCCGATTGGTGCAGCTAAATCTAAAATACGCGCAGTTAAATCTTCTGTTGAACCGTTACCGCGTTCCATACGTAAACGGTAATTAGCGTGTAATGGCGTTAAATTTTCAAAGAGGATTTTATTGCGGGAGATTTCAGGGCGGTCATCATTGACTTGATTAACTTTGAGTAGAGCAAAATAACGTTCCCCTTCTTTCGGCGGTCGAATTTTACCCTCAATCATATCACCCGTACGCAGATTAAAGCGGCGAATTTGGCTTGGCGAAACGTAAATATCATCTGGTCCAGCTAAATAAGAACTATCTGCAGAACGCAAAAAACCAAAACCATCAGGTAAAATTTCTAATACGCCATCACCAAAAATGTCTTCCCCACTTTTAGCTTGCTGTTTAAGAATAGCGAAAATAATATCTTGTTTTCTCAGACGAGCTAAATTTTCTAGCCCCATTTGTTCTTCGCCCAATTTCACAAGCTCAGAAACAGGTGTATTTTTTAATTCTGTTAAATTCATAATAACTGAAATGCTGTTGTAGATTAGATTAAAATGGATTGTAAATTGGATATGAGATAAAAATTGCTCGTAAAATTACCATTAAAAAAGACTATTGTCTAGTTTTAGAGTAGAATTTGCCATGAATTAAACGAAATTTAACAAATTGAACCTATGGAACATCAATATCTTACATCAACAACATTTAGCAGTTTTGCATTACACCCCTCAATTCAATCCGCTTTGCGCGAAATGGGGTTAACCTATTGCACACCTATTCAAGCTCTATCATTACCTTATTCTTTACAGGGTCAAGACATCGCAGGGCAAGCACAAACAGGAACGGGGAAAACGGTTGCATTTCTGACCGCACTCTTCCAACACTTATTACAATCGCCTACCGCTAAACAGCAGTTATCCGCAATAATCCTTGCACCAACCCGAGAATTGGCTGTACAAATTCATCATGATGCACAGATTTTTGCGAAACATACAGGTCTCACACTCGGTTTAGCTTATGGTGGTGATGGTTATGAACAGCAATTACAGACCTTGCAACAGGGAGTAAATATTCTCATTGGTACGACTGGACGAGTTATTGATTATGTCAAACAGCGTATCATTTCATTAAATCAGATCGAGTGCGTTGTATTAGATGAGGCTGATAGAATGTTTGATCTCGGTTTTATCCGAGATATTCGCTATCTATTACGCCATTGTCCACCGCCAACCGAACGGCTCACTATGCTTTTCTCCGCCACTCTATCATTTAAAGTAAGAGAGTTAGCCTTTGAAGATATGAATGATCCACATTATGTTGAAATTGAATCCACTTATAAAACTGCCGATAGTGTCAAAGAAGAACTTTTCTATCCCTCTAACCAAGATAAAATGAAATTGTTATTGACACTCATTGAAGAAGAATGGCCCGAGCGTTGTATTATTTTTGCTAATACTAAACATCAGTGTGAAAAAATTTGGCAATATTTAGTTGCAGATGGACATCGTGCTGGTCTACTTACAGGTGATGTTCTACAAAAGAAACGCTTCAAATTGTTAGAGCAGTTTACGCAAGGGCAGTTAGATATTTTAGTCGCAACAGACGTCGCCGCACGTGGTTTGCATATTCCGCAAGTTACACATGTATTCAATTATGATCTCCCTGATGATTATGAGGATTATGTGCATCGAATTGGACGTACTGGGCGCGCGGGAGAAACTGGGGTATCCATTAGTTTTGCCTGTGAAGATTATGCAATCAATTTGCCTGCGATTGAGCAATATATTGGACACCAAATTCCTGTGAGCCACTATGATTCTGAGGCTTTATTAGCCTTACCGAAAATAAAAAGAAGTGGTAAACGTTACTATTCAAACACTCGCAATAAAGCATAATGTCAGTTTACTAATCATTCCATATGAATTAGCTTTTATTAGATTATTATTAACATTTTGATTTAGGTTTCGCCCTAAAGGGCAACCTATCTCTCCATTATATTTGCACTAATACATCACCTTACTAATTTTGTCCTCATACAATCTTGTTCTAATTTCCCTCAAAACAGATATCATGATACAATTCGCGCCTTATTTTAGATGTATCATTTTTAAACAGAAAAGGGCTCTAAGCGTGTTAGAAACAATTATCGATGAACTAGATAATTTAAAAGCAAAAGATATTTTAGTTCTTGATGTAAAAGGGAAATCCCCCATCACTGACCATTTAATTATTTGTACTGGTAACTCAACTCGCCATGTGGCGTCTTTAGGCGAAAACCTGATGACCGCTTGCAAGCAAAAACAGATTGATAACTTTGGGGCAGAGGGTTTCAACACGAGTGATTGGATTGTTGTTGATTTCGGACAAGTGATGGTACATATCATGCAAGAAGAAGCGCGTAGCTTATACCAATTAGAAAAGTTATGGGCATAAGTCAATGAAATTACAGCTAATTGCCGTTGGAACTAAAATGCCAGCTTGGGTTACTACTGGTTTTGAAGAGTATCAACGCCGTTTTCCAAAAGATTTACCACTAGAATTAATTGAAATTCCTGCTGGTAAGCGTGGTAAAAATGCAGACATTAAACGCATTCTTGAAAAAGAGGGCGAATTAATGTTAGCTGCTTGCGGGAAAAATAGTCTAATTGTTACGTTAGATATTCCTGGAAAACCTTGGACTACGCCACAATTAGCACAACAACTCGAAAGCTGGAAACAAGATGGACGTGATGTCAGTTTATTAATTGGCGGTCCAGAAGGCTTATCACCAGAGTGTAAACAAGCCGCTGAACGCAGTTGGTCTTTATCATCATTAACCTTACCTCACCCCTTAGTACGCATTGTGGTAGCAGAAAGCCTTTATCGTGCTTGGAGTTTAACCACTAATCACCCTTATCATCGTGAGTAATTCAGATGAAACTGATGAAATTTTTGCAAGAAAAAGAAACTATTCGGGATAATCAAGCAGAAAGTAATCTGTTTGCTCGCCGTGCATTAATTTCATTCATTGGTGTACTAATATTAACTGGAATATTACTCACTAACTTATATAACTTACAAATTGTCAATTATGAAATGTACCAAACTCGTTCCAATGGCAACCGAATTAAATTATTACCCATTGCTCCAACGAGAGGCATTATCTACGATCGCAACAATAAAATCCTAGCAGAAAACCTTACTTTTTTTGGCTTATACATTGTGCCTGAAAAAGTAGATAATTTAGAACAAACGTTTAATCAATTAAAACAAATTGTTAGCTTAACAGATGAAGATATCGAAGCTTTTAAGAAAGAACGGCGTCGTTCACAACGTTATACGCCAATTTTATTAAAGGCTGATTTAAATGAAGAACAAATTGCGCGTTTTTCAGTGAATCAATATGCGTTTCCCAGTATTGAAATCAAACCTTACTTTAAACGGCATTACCTTTATGGTGAACCATTAACTCATATTCTCGGTTATGTCGCGCGTATCAATGATCGTGATGTAGAACGCCTCAAACAAGAAGATAAAGAAGCCAATTATTCTGGTACTCATAATATTGGCAAATTAGGTATTGAACGTTATTACGAGGACGTTTTGCATGGGCAAGTTGGTTTTGAAGAAGTTGAGGTTAATAGCCAAGGAAAAGTTATCCGAAAATTACGTGAACAACCTGCTATTGCTGGTAAAAATGTTCGTTTAACTTTAGATGTTGATTTACAACGTTATATTTTTAACTTACTGGGTGATCAAAAAGCGGCTGTTGTTGTGATGAATCCTCAAGATAGTAGTATTCTTGCTATGGTTTCTACGCCAAGTTATGACAATAATTTATTTGTTGATGGCATTTCATACAACGACTACCAACGTTTATTAAATGATGCTAACCGACCATTATATAGTCGAGCCTTACAAGGCGCCTATCCTCCAGCATCAACAGTTAAGCCATTTATTGCTGTTTCGGCTTTAACTGATAATATTATTACTTCAAATACCACATTTTATGATCCTGGCTATTTTGCTATTCCTAATACGACAAAACGCTTCCGAGACTGGTTAAAAACAGGGCATGGTTCTACAAATGTTATCAAAGGTATTACTGAATCATCAGATACCTTTTTCTATAATGTAGCTTACTTAATGGGTATTGATCGTTTATCCAGCTGGATGCAGAAATTTGGTTTTGGGCAACCTACTGGTATAGATATCTTAGAAGAAACCAACGGCGTGATGCCTACTCGTGAATGGAAACAAAAACGCTATAAAAAACCTTGGTTCCAAGGTGATACCATTCCCGTTGGAATCGGACAAGGCTATTGGACAGCTACACCACTACAATTAGCTAAAGCACTTGCCATCTTAATCAATAATGGGAAAGTCAACACGCCTCATTTAATGAAAGAAATTATCGGTAATCAAAGTGAACCTTATGAAGATAAGCATCTCTATCCGAATATTACTGAGCCGAATGATATTGATTGGAGTATTGCCAAACAAGGAATGTATGGTGTCATAAATAGTGCAAATGGCACAGCGAGAAAAGCTTTCATTGGTACACCTTATAAAGTCGCTGGAAAATCAGGGACAGCACAAGTATTTAGCTTAAAAGAAAATGAAACCTATAACTCAAAGAACCTCTCTAAACATTTACATGACCACGCTTGGTTTATTGCTTATGCTCCTTTTGAAAACCCGAACGTAATTGTAACTATTATTATGGAGAATGCTGGCGGAGGCTCAGGAAATGCCGCTCCGATTGTCCGACAAATATTAGATTATTACTTCGTTCATAAACAAAAATATAATCAATTAAATCCTCGCGGAGTATCAGCAGAATGAAGAAAAAGCACACAATAATTTCTCTTTGGCAGAAATTGCATATTGATTTAAAACTGCTTCTTGGTTTAATTATTATTGTTATCTATGGCCTAATCGTATTATATAGCGCATCAGGTGGTAGTGAAAAAATGTTTAATAATCGCTTAATACAAGTTTCTATGGGCTTTGTTGTGATGTTCATTTTTGCACAATTACCACCACGTTTTTATCAAAAAGTAGCACCTTACTTATATATTGTTGGTATTATCTTACTGATCTTAGTAGATTTAATTGGGACAACAAGTAAAGGCGCACAACGTTGGTTAGATTTAGGTGTTTTTCGCTTCCAACCATCTGAGTTAATTAAGCTTTCTGTGCCATTAATGGTGGCTACATTTTTAGGAAAACGCCAATTACCACCAAGTTTACTTAATACCGTAATTGCTTTGATATTAATTATTGCCCCGACTTTATTGGTTGCTATTCAGCCTGATTTAGGTACCTCCATTCTTGTTGCAGCATCAGGAATCTTTGTTGTTTTTCTTGCTGGAATGAGTTGGAAATTCATTACCACAGCAATAATTGGTGTTGTTGGTTTTATCCCAATTTTATGGTTTTATTTAATGCATGATTACCAAAAAACACGGGTATTAACATTGCTTGATCCAGAAAAGGATCCTTTAGGGGCAGGTTATCATATCATTCAATCTAAAATTGCTATTGGTTCTGGTGGCGTATTTGGTAAAGGTTGGATGATGGGAACACAATCACAATTAGAATTTTTACCTGAGCCTCATACTGATTTTATTTTTGCAGTACTTAGCGAAGAGTATGGACTCATTGGGATTATCATTTTATTAACCATTTATTTATTTATTATTGGACGAGGATTAATTATTGGTGCAAAAGCACAAGACGCTTTTGGTCGTATTTTAACTGGTGCTTTAACATTGATATTTTTCGTTTACGTCTTTGTCAATATTGGTATGGTGAGCGGTATATTACCTGTTGTTGGTGTTCCATTACCACTTGTCAGTTATGGTGGAACATCATTTGTAACATTAATGGCCAGTTTTGGGGTAATAATGTCAATACATACTCATCGACGAATGCTTTCTCAAGGAAAGTAATTTCCATTTGAGCAAATAAAAAATAAAGGAATATATTTAATATGAAACTAAAGAAATATTTTACTGTATTAGCTACACTTTTTTTCCTATTGCAAACAACTGGAGTATTAGCTAAGACAAACAGCAAAAATGAAACTAAAAAAGTGTATGGTATTGCAGGACCAAAGTTACAGTTCCACCCGAAAAAAACAACCAGTAGAGTTTATACTGTAAAAGGGGTTCGTTATCGCACTATTACTTCAAAAGAAGCTAAAAATTATGCCAAACAAGGTACAGCAACATTCTATCATTCTAAATTTATCGGGCAAAAAACATCTAGTGGAGAAATTTATAATGAAAAGCTTTTTACTGCGGCACATAAAACTCTCCCTCTAAACAGTTATGTATTAGTTACTAACTTACGTAATCACAAAAAAGTTGTTGTAAGAATTAATGATAGAGGACCATTCCACTCTAATCGAATTATCGATCTCTCTAAAGCAGCCGCAAAAGAGTTGGGAATGCTAACTCATGGAAAGGTAAATGTAAAATTAGATATGGTTATTATTGATCATCAAGGTAATCTCTCTGGAGAGGGTGGTAAAGCCTTAATTGCTGCTCGCCAAAAAATCGAAAATAATACTACACTATCTTCTGAAGCAACAACTAGCCAATACCAATTAAAAGCAAGCAACATAGAAAGCCGAGAAAAAGCAGAAAAATTTATTTCTGCCTTAGACATGGCTGATGTCAAAACAGAAATTATCCAAAATGGTGATAAATTTAATATCCACTTTGGTCCTCTATTTGATATAGCCAAAGTTAATCGCATTAAACTAGTCTTTTCTCGTTTAAATTCAGATAATAGTCAACTTTATACTTATCGCTATTAGTATTTAACTCAATTTAAAAGCTTAAAACCTTTTTCTTATCGCGATATACTTATAAATATAAAAAAACAAACTATGTACAATTTTATATACTATTTTTAAGGAAGAAAAAATGTCATTATATTCTAAAAAACTGAAAAAGCTTGTATTAGCAGGTTTATTCAGTTTTTCTAGCATTTCTCTCGCTTATACTGAAAGTCCTTATAATGTCATTCCGCCACAAGTGAATGCACAAACTTATATTTTAATGGACTATAACACAGGTACAGTATTAGCCGCCGTTAACCCAGATCAAAGACACTACCCTGCATCATTAACTAAAATGATGACCAGTTACGTGATTGGGCAAGCTTTAAAAGAAGGAAGAATCCATAACACGGATATAGTAACGATTGATGAAGAGGCTTGGGGAAAAAATTTTCCTGGCTCATCAAAAATGTTCTTAAATGTTAATCAACAGGTTTCTGTCGCAGATCTAAACCGAGGAATTATTATTGCTTCTGGTAATGATGCTTGTGTTGCAATGGCAAAATATCTTGCTGGTTCACAAGCAAACTTTATCAATATGATGAACCAATATGTTGATCAATTTGGCTTAAAAAATACGTATTTCGCTACCGTACACGGTTTAGATCATGAAAATCAATACTCAACTGCTCGTGATATGGCGATTATTGGAGCGAGACTGATTCATGATTTACCTGAAGAGTACCATATCTATTCAGAAAAAGAGTTTACTTTTAATAATATCAAACAACCGAATCGCAATGGTTTACTATGGGATAAGAACCTTAATGTAGATGGTTTAAAAACAGGTCATACAAATGAAGCTGGTTACAACTTAGTTGCTTCTGCTGTTGATAATAATATGCGCCTAATTTCAGTGGTAATGGGTGTTAGCTCATTCAAAGGGCGTGAAGTTGAAAGCAAAAAATTACTCCAATGGGGGTTTGCAAACTTTGAAAATGTCAAACCATTAGCAGCAAATCAAGTCGTTTCTGAACAACCAATCTATTATGGTAAAGAAAACAAGGTAAAATTAGGTACGCTCTCCGATGTTTACTTAGTAATCCCTAAAGGTAAGAGTCAATCCGTTAAAGCTCGTTATCAACTTAACCAAAAATTCTTAGAAGCGCCATTGAAAAAAGGACAAGTTGTTGGCTCTATCGTGTATCAACTTGACGGTAAAGATATCCAAACAGCAAATCTTCAAGTAATGGATACTGTTGAAGAAGCTGGTTTCGTTGGCAAAATTTGGGACTGGATTGTACTTACAGTAAAAAGTATTTTTAGCTAATACATTACTCAGTAACCTAATAACTATCCTTAAAAATTAACTAACCCACCTAATATGAGGTGGGTTAAATTCCATTCACAATTTTATTTTTGGATATATATAGCATAAACCATTAATTTAAAAGAGAAAAATTATGCAACAAGAACAACCGAAATTAAAAGACTTACTTAAATTTCCATGCGACTTTCCATACAAAGTCGTTGGTTTGGCACACCCAGAATTAACCGATCGTGTTCTAGCTGTTGTACAACAACACGCGCCTGGTGATTACAGCCCATCAATTAAGCCAAGTCGAAATGGAAAATATCATTCAGTATCTATCACCATTACCGCAAAAAATATTGAACAAGTCGAAACGTTATATAAAGAATTGGCAGAAATCGACATTGTGAGAATGGTGTTATAACAAAGGTGCTATCTATGGGAAGCGCAACAAAACCGTTAGAACAGCAAGTTATTATTCGCCAACTTGGTGTACAACCTTACGATACCATTTGGCACCGTATGCAAGAATTTACTAACCAGCGTACGGCTGACTCACTAGATGAAATTTGGCTTGTGCAACACTCACCTGTTTTTACACAGGGGCAAGCAGGAAAGGCTGAACATATTCTCACTAAAACAGTAATTCCAGTGGTACAATCTGATCGTGGTGGACAAGTAACTTATCACGGACCAGGACAACAAGTAATGTACGTTTTAATTGATATTAAAAGACGTAAATTCATTGATAAATTATCTGGTAATGAAGCCCCTCTTTCTGTCAGAGATTTGGTTACTCACTTAGAACAAAGTGTTGTTAATACATTGGCGGATTACAATATTCAAGGTTATCCAAAACCTGATGCACCAGGAGTATATATTGATGGAAAGAAAATTTGTTCACTTGGCTTGCGTATTCGCAAAGGGTGTTCTTTCCACGGTTTAGCGTTCAACATTCATATGGATTTATCACCATTCCATACAATTAATCCTTGTGGCTACGCTGGTTTAGAGATGTGTCAACTCCAAGATTTTATTGATACTGAAATTACTTGCGCAGATGTTGCACCAAAGCTTATTGAACATTTTACACGCTTAATTGGCTATCAACAGCTTCACTATGTTGATGGTTTACCCAATACAAAATAAGGAATATCAATATGGGCACCCCATTTAAAATGGAACGTGGCGTCAAATATCGTGATGCTGCCAAAACATCAATTATCCCCGTAAAAAATATTAATCCTGATCAAGAGTTATTACCAAAACCAGAATGGATGAAAATTAAATTACCAGCCAATTCTGAAAAGATCTTAAATATCAAAAAGGCAATGCGTAAAAATGGATTAAACTCTGTTTGTGAAGAAGCCTCTTGCCCAAACCTAGCAGAATGTTTCCATCACGGCACTGCAACTTTTATGATTTTAGGTGCAATTTGCACCCGCCGTTGCCCATTCTGTGATGTTGCACATGGTAAACCTTTACCACCTGATCCAGAAGAGCCGAAAAAATTAGCACAAACTATTAAAGATATGGGTTTGCGTTATGTGGTGATTACCTCAGTTGACCGTGATGATTTACGAGATGGTGGTGCAGGACACTTTGCCGAATGTGTAAAAGAAATTCGTGCCTTAAATCCAAATATTAAAATTGAAATTTTAGTACCAGATTTTCGTGGAAGAATTGAAGTTGCTCTCGAAAAACTAGCACAAAATCCACCTGATGTATTTAACCATAACCTTGAGAATATTCCCCGTTTATATAAAGAGGTTCGTCCTGGTGCAGATTACCAATGGTCATTACGTTTATTAAGAGAATTCAAACAAATGTTCCCAAATATCCCAACAAAATCAGGTTTAATGGTAGGATTAGGGGAAACCAATGAAGAAATCCTCGAAGTTATGCAAGACCTACGTAGTAATGGTGTAACTATGTTGACTCTAGGGCAATACTTACAACCAAGTCGCCATCATTTACCAGTAGCACGTTATGTTCCACCAGCAGAATTTGATGAGTTTCGTAACAAAGCAAAAGAGATGGGCTTTGAACATGCTGCTTGTGGTCCATTTGTTCGCTCATCTTACCATGCAGACTTACAAGCTAAAGGCGTAGAAGTAAAATAATTCTATTTTTCACATTAAATACTCCCGCAATTATCCTCAACAAATTGCGGGTTTATTTTTTCTTCTCGATCTCGATCACAAAACAAAGCCTCTCTTCCTCAATATCGATTACCCACTAATTATACTGCACGTTATTTCATTATTGAGAACAACTATGTCATTAGCCATTGTATATAGTAGAGCCTCTATTGGTGTACAGGCACCATTAGTTACCATCGAAGTGCATATGAGTCAGGGAACACCTGGACTCACATTAGTCGGTTTACCTGAAACAACAGTAAAAGAAGCTCGTGATCGTGTACGTAGTGCATTAATTAATGCTAACTTTCGTTATCCTATTCAACGAATTACCATCAACCTTGCCCCAGCAGATCTACCTAAAGAAGGGGGACGCTTTGACTTACCGATTGCATTAGGCATTTTAGCTGCATCAGGACAAATTGATGCAAAACAATTACAAGCATTTGAATTTGTCGGTGAACTAGCATTAACAGGTAATTTACGTGGTGTACAAGGTGTCATTCCCGCCATTTTAGCGGCAAAACAAGCTAAACGAGAATTAATTATTGCTAAACAAAATGCCGCAGAAGCAACACTTGTTGCTAATACTCAAACATATGTTGCAAATTCTCTGCTTGATGTTGTCAGTTTTCTGAATCAACAACAATCACTTCCTATCGCTCAAGCTATAGTACCACCTGAACATACACTATCACCACTACAACTTGATATGACTGATATTATTGGTCAGCAACACGCTAAACGCGCTTTACTGATTGCCGCTGCTGGACAACACAATTTACTCTTTCTTGGTCCTCCTGGTACAGGAAAAACGATGCTAGCCAGTCGGCTAACAACATTATTACCCGAGATGAATGAACAAGAAGCGATTGAAACTGCTGCAATTAATAGTTTAGTACAACATCGTTTAGATTATCACCATTGGAAACAACGCCCTTTTCGCGCTCCTCATCATAGTGCCTCATTAGCAGCTTTAGTTGGTGGGGGAACCATACCAAAACCAGGCGAAATTTCATTGGCTCATAATGGGGTACTTTTTTTAGATGAGTTACCTGAATTTGAGCGTAAAGTACTTGATGCCTTACGAGAGCCATTAGAAAGCGGTGAAATCGTTATTTCTCGTACCTCAGCAAAAGTTACCTTCCCTGCAAGATTTCAATTAATTGCAGCTATGAATCCTAGTCCAACAGGGCATTATCAAGGTACACATAACCGCACATCACCACAACAAATTATGCGTTATCTCAATCGATTATCAGGTCCATTTTTAGATCGCTTTGATCTCTCGATTGAAGTTCCTTTATTACCTCAAGGGACATTACAACAACTGCCAAAAGATGAGAATAATAGTGAAAAATTACGACAAATTGTGATTCAGATTCGGGAAAAACAATTAGCTAGAGCAGGAAAAATTAATGCTCACTTATCAGGCAAAGAGATCGAAAAATATTGTAAATTACAACAAAATGATGCGATTTTCCTAGAAACTGCATTAAATAAATTAGGGTTATCTGTGCGAGCTTATCACCGTATTTTGCGAGTCTCTCGAACGATAGCAGATCTGGCTGATGAACAACAGATCCAACGCCCCCATTTAGCTGAAGCTTTAGGTTATCGTGCTATGGATCGTCTATTACAGCGTTTGACTTCTGGTATGGAATAGATAAAAAACCGTGCTAAAAATAATTTTTAACACGGTTTATGCCTAACAATTCAGGCTTTCATACAACTTTTACTGATTATATATGTAAAGGAATTAACACCAGCGTATAAACAATTATCACTGCAATCCCAGCAAATAGTGGTACTGAAGTTCGTTTAACCAATAACATTGGGGAAAGTTTTGCACTACCTGAAACGGCTACAATCACACCAGATACAGGTGATAAAGCTCGTCCAGTATTAGATACCTGCATCATTGGTGCAATTAAATAAACTGGGTTAATGCCCAACTGTCCTGCAAGACGTGGCGCTAACTCAACAAAAGCAAAAAATGCCGCATTACCTGAACCTGATGCAATCGCAACTAATAGTGTAATAAAAACCAGTGCAAGCATCATCACGGTTGCAGCTGTGCCAAGATTTTGTGCAACATTAATTAAATCTTCCGTAAAGCCAATTCTGCTTAATCCTTCAGCAAATACCCCTGCTGCAATAATCAACATCACAACACTACTAAAGGCTTCCGCCATACCGCTATAACATTTTTCTAGTCCAGCAAAAACTTCACTTACGCTACGAGTCCGAATTAATTCAATTAATGCACTAATAATCAATGTTAAAATTAATAATCCGCCCAAAGAAATTTCAGGTAACACTTTACCATCAAAAATAAATAGACCAATAATCGGTAAAAATGGCAAAATTGCATAATAAACTGGTGCATTACTATTTAAAATATGCGATGGATCTACTTCATTTAATCCACCAACTTGTACTAGCCCCTCCTTAACATCGCAATAACGTTGCCAAAAGAAATGCACAATCCCAATCACTAATATTGCTAATAAACTCATCGGTAAAATCACTTGGAAAGCAAAATGTTTCAAGGTATCACCCGCCTGTTCAGCTGCTAAAATCACATCAACTGATGTCGGAGATAGATTTACTACTGCAGTAGTCGCACAAATCGCTGCTGCACTTGGTGCAGAAATACCTAAACGTGTCAAAATTGGGAATAGTGTTGCCATTAAAAATACGCCTAATGCCGTGGCAGACGGAATCGCAAATGAAATAAACGAAGCAACCCAAAACCCGCCAATTAACAAAATATAAGGAGATTTAATCCGCTGTAACGGTTTATATAGCAAACGGACAATCACATCATTTGCACCAATATGACTCATATAAACGGAAAAGCCAATCAACACCATGACAATCATTCCTAAGCCACCACCTCGTTTTTCAAAGAGTGAATAAAGATAATTGCCTATATCAACAAAGAAAATGCCTGTACTATCTTTCACTGGTGGCGCAATAAAAGAAGCAAGGATTAGCAATATAATCCCAGCACACAATAATAAACCTTTTGCATTTATACCTTTAATAATCCAATACCCTACTAATAAAATAGTTAATACACCAATAATTAAACTCATCTTTTACTCCTTACGTTGTAATTGCCCAGTATATTTGTCTTGCCAATTACAATTTAACCGATTGATTGGTAGTGATTTTTGTATAATTGTTCAAATTAAACTGAAAGTAGAGATAATTTCACTTATCTTGATGTGATTTTAACAGAGAATATGTTTTAAAAATGAAATAAGAGAGAGTTTTATAAACTAAATCAAAAAAACGGTTTATTCACAGTTACCACAGAATAAAAACCCCATCATACCGAAGCATAATGGGGTATTAGTCAGAAGAATAATGACAGATTAAAGGATAGTAACACTAATCTGATCTTCTATAAACACATGATGAATTGACGATGTACCTGTTACATTGTCGGTATAGGTCGCTTCATACACATGATAAGTTCTAGTATCCGTAGTGGCGTTCATAGACACATCAACTTTCACGCCATCAGCATTGCCGTTATTATCATCAGCTTGCCAATCAGCAAGTGTTTTGCTGCTGTCGCCAACTTTACGCCACATATTAGCCAATTCAACTTTATTGAAGGCTTTTTGGGCATCAGTATAACCAGCAGTGGTGTGGATTTTCATATCACCGCCTGTATTGCTACTATCAATACGGACAATATCACCTGCTGATTCAATATTTGAGTTAAATTCAATTTCCTCAATACCCCACAGGTTTGCATAGCCCTCTTGATTGTTACCACCAATAATAAAGCGACTTTGACCATCTTCTGCAGTACCGATAATTACTTTATCGTGATCTGCACCACCATCGAAAATATTGTTTGGCGAACTATTCACTAAACCATATAAGCGGATAATATCATTCCCCGCACCAGCGTGGACTTCATTGTGCGTACCATTCACTGTGTACAACTGAATATCATCATGTCCCATACCCGTATAAACATAGTTATTACTTTGAACATTTGACAACATCACGATATCAGTATCATTACCACCACCAATTTCGGCACCTGTCCAAATACGGGTATTGGTTACACCACCAGCTGCAAGGTTACCCTCTGCATCAAAACCAAGTTTGATGGTATCAGCTTGATTGCCACCTATAATACGTGCGCCAGTCGTTGAGCCACCTACGCTTAAGGTGTTGTTGCCCTCACCCAAGTCGATACGTGCTGCGGTATAGATATCACTATCCCAATTACCTGTACCCAAATCGTTATTTCTATCAGAAGCTTTCGCATTACTTGCTTTTATACGATCAACAATATACTGTTCTAATTCAGAATAAGTTCTCGTATGGTTACCTTCTACAGTTTTACCCAAGTTACCATAGAACGTACGGTAGTAAGACATCGCAATATCATTGTAGTACTGATACAAATTTTCATTAATTTGATTAGAAGCGCCACTGACTTCATTGTTATAAAACATTGTATATAACCAGTCAACGTTATTAGCTTGCTCTCCACCCATACTCAAGTTATCATCAATACGGATAGAGTCATTGCCGTCCCCCATTAAGGCAATAGAACGCCCAGTAAGAGAACCTGTGATACGTACATCACTACCGTCCTTAGATACTAAAGCAAAACGTGCAGTACCACCATCGGACGTAACATCACCACTAATCGTCAATTTATCATTGCCTGCTCCTAAGTTGATAATATTACTGCCTTCCGATCCTGACTCTTGTCCAGTGATGGTACCTGTATTCATCACATCATCACCAGAACCTAAGTTAAAGTAGTTACCAGAGGAAGTTTCATTACCCGCAAAAATCGTTCCCGCAATATTCAAGGTATCGTTACCGCTTCCCATATCAAACTTAGCATTGGTATAGAACAAGGACGATTGATCTTTCGGGCTATATACAGCATAACCAGAAGCGGCTGCTGTGCTGGTAATCTCTACAATATCGTTCCCCTCTCCCATAATAAATTGTTGTGAACCATTGAAGTTAGCACCACTGAAGCTATTTGTACCAGCTAAGAAGCCTGTACGGATAACATCATCGCCCTCATTGGTGATAATACGCACACTCCCCACAATACCATTAGCAGTAATATAGTCTGCTCCACCTGCGCCTGTATTAAGATCGAAGCGTAAGTCCCCATCTTCTGTCCCAATCAACCCTTTACGAAATTCTGTGTCATAACCATCATCTGTACGCACTTTAGCTACATTGATCACATCGCCGCGTTCATTATCACCATTCCAAGTAAAGTAATAACCTTGACCTCGTTCTGGATTTGCCCAACCTGGCGCGTGATCATTGTGATACTCTTTACCATCGTTATTATCACCATTACCACTCGCAAATCTATAGAAATTAGGCATCGTGTCATCATTCCAACGCATTTCCCAGTCAAGTTTTGGATTATAAACCGCTTTGCTGTTATCCACGTTGTGAACTTTGTCATCTTGTGGTGTACCAAAGTTTTCCGTTGTGCCATCGATCGTTACCGTATTATCCGTAGATTGTACGCTATCATTTAACGATTTGTTTTCCTCTGTAACGTTATCGATATTAGCCTCAGCCGTTTTGCCTGTAACCAGTGGCTCATGTGAGTTTTTATCCACAATATCAACTTGCACAGTATAGTTTTTACCATCAACACCAGTAACGTCAAAGCTACCTGTATTCTCGCCAGCAGATAACGCATTGTATTGTGGGGTTCCTACCACGGCACCATTTTCATCTAATAGCTGCACACGGACTTGTTTATCCTCTGTTGTGGTTAAATCACCGCCTAAGGTATAAGTATAGTTCAATACGTTATCCGTTACTTGCAAGCCTGTAGCGTCGCTGTCTTTATCATCGTTAGTGATATTAAGGCTCTCAACAGTTGGCATTTCGACAACCGTAGTACTATTAGCGGTAGATTCATTCCCCGCTTTGTCTCTGGCCACTGCCGTTACTGTTGTACCCGCTGGTACATTACTAATCGTCGCAACCCCATTGTTAATCGTTACATTATCAGCGTCAGATGCTTCCCAACCAGTCGCTGTTTTAGTCAAGGTGATTGGCGTACTATCATCTCCCTGTGAAACAACCACAGTATCACCAATGTTTGCATTTGCTGGTAAGCCCACATCAACAGCATTTGGCTTAGCTTGTACAGTTGGGGCTTTTGGTGCCACATTGTCCAATGTAATCTCATCACTTGGTTCGCTGCTATTCCCCTCAGCATCAGTTACTTTAACTTTATAGTGCGTACCATCTGCTTTGATACCTGGGAAAGTAAATGCGCCACTCTCATCAACAGTCGCTGTAATTGGTTGATTATCTGCGCCGATAACTGGTCGCCCATCTGCATTTAGTAAGGTAGCTTTAGCTCCTGTGCCAGCATTTGCAACAGTACCTGAAAGTACGCCATTATCTGCATAACCATCTTTAGGCTCATCATTCCAAACTGGTTTGCTTACTGAGTTATCAGTAGGTGCATCAGCTGGGGTATCTGTTGTCCCAGCATTAATAGTAAAAGGAACTTCCTCACTAGCTAAACTGCTATTATCTGCTTGATCTTTCACTTTAGCAGAAACAGTATAATTGCCATCGCGTGATCCTTCTTGATTAGTTGGAAGTTGATCTTGTGGTATGATGACATCAACTACTTTAGTACCATTCGGACCATCTTTGATATCATTCTCACCAATAACATGAGTGATAGTAATTGGCGTCTCACTATTTGGCGACTTAACAGTTAATTCAACGGTATCCCCCACTTCACTATTCGCAGGTAGGGTTACTGGAATTTGAATACCATCTGCCAACTCTTCCGCACTCACGCCGTCTGCCGCTTCAGGAATTGATAAACTTGGGGCGCTATCTGCTTGTCCATCATTATTAGTATCCCCTGGAATGGTTGGCGTTACTGTCGGTGCGGTCGCAGATCCTGATTTGCTTACACCATTATTATCCGTCGCTTGAACACGAATCTCAGGTAATGGCTTACCTGCATTCACTTGATCTGCCCCAGCTTGGGTTAAAGTAATATTGCCATTTTCATCAACCTGATAGAACCCATTATCATTGTTTTGCAATGTATAAGTAATCGGCGCACCACTTTCATCAGCTACAGCAGCAGTAGCAATCACTTGACCTGCTGTTGCAGAATCTTCTGTAATACCATTTTTCACACTATCCGCTAACGTTACTGTTAATTCTGGAGCATTGTTTGTTGCATCAGAATCATTTGAGTCTTCTGAGCCATTTATTGGCGTTGTGCCGCCTGATGGTGCAGAACCGTCAGCTGGCGCAGTGCCATCAGTTGGCGAAGTATCGCCAGTTGGTGCAGTTACATTTGCAGAATTAGAGTTATTACCTGCTGCATCAGAAGCAACTACGCTCAAGGTTTCACCATTGTTTTTTGGAGAATCTAAATCTACCGTGAAATTACCTTTGTCATCTGCTGTACCTGTGCCGATAACATGATCGTTTGCATCTTTAACGGTTACGGTTGCCCCAGGTTCTGTCTTACCAGACACTTGGCTACCATTGCCTAACACCGTTAAGCTCCCCTCTTCGATTACTGGCGCAGTCTTATCTTCAGTTGGTGCTGATCCATCTGCTACCACAGTCGCTGGCTCAGACTTGTTACCTGCTTTGTCTGTCGCCTCTGCAGTTAAAGTTTCACCATTAGTTTTCGCAGGGTTAATTGACACATCAAAGTTACCGTTGTTATCCGCTATCGCTGTACCGATTGGTTGACCATTTTCGTCTTTAATCGTTACCGTTGCCCCAGGTTCTGTCTTACCAGACACTTGGCTACCATCATCAGAAATATCTAAGCTATCAGCTTCGATTGTTGGAGCCGTTTTATCATCTGCCGTTACTGTGGCTGGCACAGACGTATTACCTGCTTTATCGCTTGCTTCTACTGTTAAAGTTTCACCATTATTTTTTGGCGGGTTAAGATTTACAGTGAAATTACCATTTTCATCTGCTGTACCTGTGCCGATTGGTTGACCGTTTTCGTCTTTAATCGTTACCGTTGCACTTGGTTCTGTCTTACCAGACACTTGGCTACCATCATCAGAAATATCTAAGCTATCAGCTTCGATTGTTGGAGCTGTTTTATCATCTGCCGTTACTGTGGCTGGCACAGACGTATTACCTGCTTTATCGCTTGCTTCTACTGTTAAAGTTTCACCATTATTTTTTGGCGGGTTAAGATTTACAGTGAAATTACCATTTTCATCTGCTGTACCTGTACCGATTGGTTGACCATTTTCGTCTTTAATCGTTACCGTTGCCCCAGGTTCTGTCTTACCAGAGACCTGATACCCTCCCCCAGACACTTTTAACGTATCTGTATCAATCATCGGGGCAGTTGTATCTTTTGCTGGTTGGCTAGAACCACCACTGCCACCACCAGCACCAGCTGCAACACCTAATAACGCAGCGGCACCAAGCCCTGCATAAATCCAAGGACTAATGGTATGTCCTTCAGGTAAAACACCAACCATACCTGATTCAAACGCACTAACATCTGGTCCCGTTTGTGTAACAATGACTTGTCCTGCTTCGGCGGTTTCCGTCGCAGGTACATCAAAAATTGCATAACATTGATCATTCGGAGAACATTCATGCCAAAATTCATCGATGATGACCTCCATATTTTCTTTTTCACTACTGATAATGAGATCATCTCCTTTACGAGAGACTTTCACATCTTCTGGTGTTTTTCCTGTGGCTGTATCAATTAAATAATATTCTTCACCTGGTACTGCTAGCTCGGTATATTTCCCATTTTTAGCTAATTTTGATAAATTAACTTGCTTTCCAGATTTTCTTGCAATAAGTAATAAAGCCATTTATACTCCCTTATAGTTATTTCTAACAAATAAAATCTTTGTATTCCATTTTCAATATAAGTAAAGTTTACATTTTACCGAATTAACAAAAATATTCTCAATACCCCCCCCCGCAAAATTTTCGAAAATTTACACAATATTCAGAAGTCAAATAAGTTCATTAAAAACCTAAGTTAATGATAATTAAGAAAATTATAATGAAACATCTTGTTAGCACACAGTTCCTGTAGTACCCACAGAAAAAGTGTTAATTGCTCATTTTCAAGCCAAACATAGATTTTTCAACAAAATGTCAAGAGTGTCATTTATGATAAATTTTTAGAAGGCATTATTGAGAATGGACTACTCAGGCAAATAAGTTATTATTTACATACCTTATACCCAAAACAAAAGATGAAGAGAAATTACAACTTTAAATAAAAAGGTTGGAAAAGTGGAATCACATCTGAATGATAATGATGTTGTTCGGTATAAATGGTCAGTTTTGAATGCTTTGTTCTGCTTGCTAACTCACTAGGCACAAAACTTAATAAAATGCGTTGTGCTGATTTTCCTGTCTTAGTAATCACTTCACAAAGATGTTCACACGTTAAGCCAATGTTCTCTGCTTGTAGCTGTTGTAACAATGTCATTCCAGCTGCAAAAGGTAACACAACTTGTATTTTGCCTCGTTCACTTAAGCAGGCTCTCGCTGCTTTTAACCAAGCCAGATGTGAAGAATTACCTAAATAACGTGCTATTTCTCGAGAATCATCTCGACATTTATTCGCCGTGGCAAAATAAGGTGGATTTGCCACAATTAAATCAAATCGTTGTGTAGTTTGTTGACAAAACTCGACAGCATCACCGTGTATTACATTTACACGCACTTGCCATGGCGACATTGCCACATTCTCTACTGCTTGTCGATACGCATTGTTCTCAATTTCCACCGCCGTAATTTGGCAATTTTCTGCTGTTCGTTGTGCTAACATCAAGGCAATTAATCCTGTTCCACACCCTAAATCTAAAATTGTGTCAGTTTGTGTTATATCTGCCCAAGCGCCAAGTAACACACCATCTGTACCAACTTTCATCGCACATTGGTCATGATAAATTTTAAATTGTTTAAATTGAAAACCAGAACGTTCTATCATCAGAGAATATTATGCACACCGAGGATTGAGTAAGGATATTTTAATAAAATTTCGCTATAATTCGAGGCTAATTTTATACATTAGAGAAATTTTATGACTATTGCGACCTTTGAAGAATTTGATCTCGCACCTGAATTATTAAAAGCCTTAACTAAAAAAGGACTATCCAGACCAACTGCGATTCAATGTGAAGCGATCCCTGCTGCGATGAATGCCCGTGATGTATTAGGATCATCACCAACAGGAACAGGTAAAACACTCGCCTTTTTATTACCTGCCATTCAATACTTATTGGATTTTCCACGCCGTAAACCTGGTGCGCCAAGAGTATTAGTTTTAACACCAACACGAGAATTAGCGATGCAAGTGGCAGAACAAGCAGAACAACTTGCTTGTTTTACTTCATTAAGTATTGCCACTATTACTGGTGGCGTAGCTTACCAAAACCATGGTGAAATTTTTAATAAAAATCAAGATATGGTCATTGCCACACCAGGGCGGCTATTGCAGTACATTAAAGAAGAGAATTTTGATTGTCGTGCTGTAGAGATTTTAATTTTTGATGAAGCCGATCGCATGTTACAAATGGGGTTTGGGCAAGATGCCGAACAGATCGCAGCTGAAACTCGTTGGCGTAAACAAACCCTGCTGTTCTCGGCAACATTAGAGGGCAAAGCGTTAACCGATTTTGCAGAGCGGTTACTGAATGATCCTGTGGAAATTAATGCAGAACCCAGTCGTCGTGAACGTAAGAAAATTCAACAATGGTATTACCACGCAGATAGTCGTGAACATAAAATCAAATTACTCGCCCGAGCAATTACTGATGAAGCGGTTAGTAAAGGAATTATTTTTGTGCGTAAGCGTGAAGAAGTGCGTGAACTGTCTGAAACATTGCGTAAACGAGGCATTCGCAGCACTTATCTTGAAGGGGAAATGGCGCAAACCCAACGGAATAATGCGATTGAAAAATTACGTGATGGTATTGTAACCGTTTTAGTTGCCACTAACGTTGCTGCTCGTGGTATTGATATTGATGATATTTCACACGTATTTAATTTTGACTTACCTTATAATGCAGATGTCTATCTACATCGTATCGGTCGTACCGCTCGAGCAGGGAAAAAAGGGACAGCCATTTCCTTTGTCGAAGCACACGATTATCCACTACTCGGTAAAATTCGCCGTTATACAGGTGAACTGTTAAAACCAAGAGTCATTGCCGATCTTGCCCCTCGAACCAAAGCACCGAAAGATGGTGATGTGAAAAAAGTAAGCAAAAAACAAAAAGCACGGATTAAACAGAAAAAAGCAGAAGCAAAAGAAGCCGCGGCTAAGAAAAAAGTGAAAATACGTCATCGTGATACCAAAAATATTGGCAAGCGTCGTGTTCCAACCGCTGTGCGACTGGCGCAACAACATCAGGAGAAATAATCCATGGTAATGTGGTTATTGCTATTGCTAGCAATTATATTAGAAGTGGTCGGTACAACTAGCTTACGTTATAGCAACGGTTTTACCCAACCACTTTACACGTTCATTACCTTAGGTTGTTATGCCAGCAGT
Source organism: Gallibacterium trehalosifermentans (assembly GCF_042433055.1). Lineage (NCBI taxonomy): Bacteria > Pseudomonadati > Pseudomonadota > Gammaproteobacteria > Pasteurellales > Pasteurellaceae > Gallibacterium > Gallibacterium trehalosifermentans. The sequence goes on along the minus strand of NZ_JBHLWB010000010.1, from coordinate 36,625 downwards.
TTCTTTTTGTTAGCCAAAATTGTCCAAGTTATTCCTATTGGAATCACTTATGCAATCTGGTCTGGTGTCGGTATTCTATTTATTGCGCTAATTGGACGGTATTTATTTAAACAACACTTAGATCTTGCTGCGATTCTTGGTATCGCATTTATCTTAATCGGCGTATTAATTATCAATTTATTCTCGCAAACTGCGGGACATTAATCGGATAGAGGAAATTATGAATAAAACTCCATTCAGTGTCGTCATTCTTGCGGCAGGTAAAGGGACTAGAATGTACTCAGATTTACCAAAAGTGCTACACCCAATAGCAGGTAAACCAATGGTAAAACACGTTATTGATACTGTTGCACAACTTGGTGCTGAGAATATTCATTTAGTTTATGGGCATGGTGCAGAATTACTACAACAACGTTTAGCACATGAAAACGTCAACTGGGTGTTGCAAACCGAACAGTTAGGAACGGGGCACGCTATGCAGCAAGCCGCGCCTTTTTTCAACGATGATGAAACCATTGTAATGTTATATGGCGATGGACCATTAATTTCGGCAACAACGATTGAGCTGCTGCTTGCGGCAAAACCTGAGAATGGTATTGCCCTATTGACCGTGAAACTTGCTGATCCAACAGGCTATGGACGTATCTTGCGTGAGAATAATCTACCAGAAGGTAATATTACAGGTATCGTGGAACAAAAAGACGCCACCCCAGAACAATTAAAAATCCAAGAAGCAAATACTGGCTTACTCGCTTGTGATGGGAAAAGTTTAAAAAAATGGCTCGCTCAATTAACCAACAATAATGCGCAAAAAGAGTATTACATCACTGATGTGATTGCGATGGCATATCAAGATGGTTGCCAAGTCGTCGCAGTTCACCCACAAGATCCAATGGAAGTCGAGGGCGTGAACAACCGTTTACAACTTGCTCGTTTAGAACGTTATTATCAACAAAAAAATGCAGAACGCTTGATGTTAGCTGGCGTAACGCTATTAGATCCAAGCCGTTTTGATTTACGTGGTACATTAGTGCATGGTAAAGATATTGAGATCGATGCCAATGTTATTATTGAAGGGGTCGTAAAACTCGGGGATCGGGTAAAAATTGGTGCAGGTTGTGTGTTGAAAAATGTTGAAATCGGCGATGATGTAGAAATCAAACCTTATTCTGTATTTGAAGACGCAATCATTGGTAATAAAGCACAAGTTGGTCCATTCTCACGTTTACGCCCAGGCGCACAACTCGCTGATAATACACACGTTGGCAATTTCGTAGAAATCAAGAAAGCGACCGTAGGAGCAAACTCTAAAGTCAATCACCTCACTTATATTGGCGACAGTGTTATTGGTAAAGATTGTAATATTGGCGCAGGTGTTATTACTTGTAATTATGACGGTGCAAATAAATTCCAAACAACGATTGGTGATAATGTCTTTGTTGGTTCTGATGTGCAACTTGTCGCGCCAGTTTCCGTTGCTAATGGTGCAACTATTGGCGCAGGCTCAACAATCACTCGTGATGTTGGGGAAAATGAGTTAGTCATTACGAGAGTACCACAAAAACATTACCAAGATTGGCAACGCCCTACTAAGAAGAAAGCGTAAATCCTAAAAATGCAGTGAATCTCCACTGCATTTTTTTATTTTTGTGATCCCTGCCATATTTCTGAAATTAAAAATCTTCTCCATATTTACAAACAGAATGGAGTGGATTTATCATTAGGTTATCTTTTAATCCATTCAAGTGCTGTTTCAAAGAATGGTCAACTCACAAACTCTAAGGGTGATACTATGAAATTACACAAAACTTTTCTCCATTCAATGATCGTCGCAAGTCTTTCTGTTGCAGCTTTTGCCGCACAAGCGGGTCAATATCCTGATCTCCCAGTTGGTATTAAAAGTGGTGGTGGCGCATTAATTGGTGATACGGTATATGTCGGTTTAGGATCTGGTGCCGACAAATTTTATGCCCTTAACTTGAAATCAGCACAAGATGGTTGGCAAGAAATCGCTCCTTTCCCAGGTGGAGATCGTTCGCAACCTGTGGTCAGTGCAGTTGATGGTAAACTTTATGTCTTTGGTGGCTTACAAAAAAATGAAAAAGGCGAATTACAATTAGTGAATGACGCTTATCGCTACGATCCTCAAAATAATACTTGGACAAAATTACCAACTCGTTCCCCGCTTGGCTTAGTCGGCGCAACAGGCGTTAATTATGGTGATAAAGTGTTCGTGATTGGTGGTTCTAACCTTTCTATCTTTAATGGCGTATTTCAAGATTTAGTCGCTGCAGGTGATGATCAAGCTAAAAAAGATGCGGTGTTAAATCCTTATTTTGACCAACGTCCGCAAGATTATTTCTTTAATACCACTTTATTTAGTTATCAACCCTCTACCAACAAATGGTATAACGAAGGGCAACTCGCATTTTCGGGGCGTGCAGGTGCCGCTGTCGTAGTGAAAGGCGAGCAGATCACAGTGATTAATGGTGAAATAAAACCAGGTTTGCGTACTGCTGAAGCAGCACAAGGTAAATTCAAAAAAGAAAATGGTATCGATTGGACGAAATTACCAAACCTACCAGCCCCAGAGGGAGCGGCTGTTCAAGAAGGATTAGCGGGTGCTTATGCAGGTTACAGTAATGGTTACTTATTAGTAACAGGTGGTGCAAATTTCCCTGGTTCTACACAACAATTCAAAGATGGTCAACTCTATGCGCATAAAGGTTTAAGCAAAGCTTATCCTGCTGAAGTTTTTGCTTTAGACAAAGGTAAATGGAAACAAATTGCGAAACTCCCTTATGGCTCTGGTTATGGTGTTACTGTTTCATATGGAAATAAAGTCATTTTAATCGGCGGTGAAACTGATGGCGGTAAACCATTAACAACAGTACGTACATTGAGCTTCGACGGTAAAAAATTAACCGTTGACTAATCTAAACTCCTCCTCTTGATTGATTTTGAAGCATGGGAACACTCTCTCATGCTTCTTTTTCTTTCTAGGAATGAAGACTCTTTTCATCTAATCCCTTAAATTTATTCCCATTAAGTAGTACACTATCGAAACTTATTGACTTAATTATAGAGGTTTACCATGCAACCATTTTTAATTGCGCCATCTATTCTTTCTGCCAACCTCGCTCATCTCGGTGATGATGTAAAAAACGTGCTTGCTGCAGGTGCAGACGTTATTCATTTTGATGTGATGGATAACCATTATGTTCCTAATCTCACATTCGGACCAGCTATTTGCCAAGCGTTACGTGATGATGGCATTACAGCACCGATTGATGTGCATTTGATGGCTAAACCTGTAGATCGCCTTATACCTGATTTTACTAAGGCTGGCGCAACGTCTATAACGTTCCACCCAGAAGCCAGCGAACATATCGATCGCTCTTTGCAATTAATTAAAGATCATGGTTGCCAAGCTGGTTTAGTCTTTAACCCAGCCACGCCACTAAGCTATCTTGATTATGTCATGGACAAAATTGATATTATCTTAATTATGTCCGTTAACCCTGGTTTTGGTGGTCAATCATTCTTACCCTCTGCTTTAGAAAAATTACAACAAGCACGCAAACGTATTAATGAGAGTGGTAGAAATATTCGCCTTGAAGTTGATGGTGGGGTAAAAGTAGAAAATATTGCACAAATTGCACAAGCAGGTGCCGATATGTTTGTCGCAGGATCAGCCATTTTTGGACAACCTAATTATCAACAAGTTATTCAGGCAATGCGTGAACAATTAGCCACTGTAACGAAATAAAATGAGAAGGAAATCAGATGAGCCAATTTAAAGCGATTGGATTTGATCTTGATGGTACGTTAGTCAATAGCTTACCAGATCTCACTTTAGCCATAAGTAATACCTTTAAAGAGTTCAATTTACCCAACCCTCATGAAGAATTAGTCCTTACTTGGATAGGAAATGGTGCTGATATTTTATTAGCTCGCGCCTTAGAATGGGCTGGTACCACTCCATCAGCCGATACCTTAAAACAAATGAAAATCCGCTTTAATTTTCATTATGGCGAGAATATTTGTCATAAAAGTGAACTCTATCCTCATGTAAAACAAACATTACTCACATTAAAAGAGCAAGGCTTTACATTAGCAGTTGTTACCAATAAACCAACTCAACACGTTTTGCCTGTACTCAAAGCCTTTGAAATTGATCATTTATTTACTGAGACATTAGGTGGTCAATCCTTACCCGCTATCAAACCGCACCCAGCGCCACTCTTTTATCTTTGTGGGAGGTTTGGAATTTTGCCACAAGAGTTGCTCTTTGTTGGTGATTCCAAAAATGATATCTTAGCTGCCCGAGCAGCTGGCTGTGCTGTGGTTGGTTTAACTTACGGCTATAACTATAATGAACCTATTGCAGAATCCAAACCTGATTGGGTGTTCAGCGATTTTGCAAAACTTTTAACTATTGTGTAATCGAATTAAGGAAAAAAAATGAGTAAAAAACCTATTGTATTTAGTGGCGTTCAACCCTCTGGTGAACTAACGATCGGTAACTACCTTGGCGCATTACGCCAATGGGTAAAAATGCAAGATGAGTATGAATGTTATTTCTGTATCGTTGACCTACACGCCATTACCGTTCGCCAAAATCCTGAAGCATTACGCAAAGCAACCTTAGATGTATTAGCCCTTTATCTTGCATGTGGTATCGATCCTGCAAAAAGTACCATTTTTGTGCAATCACATGTTCCTGAACACACTCAATTAGCATGGGTTTTAAACTGTTACACCTACTTTGGTGAAATGGGTAGAATGACACAATTTAAGGATAAATCTGCTCGTTATGAGGGAAATGTGAGCGTAGGTTTATTTACTTATCCTGTCTTAATGGCTGCCGACATCTTATTGTATCAAGCAAAACAAGTCCCCGTTGGTGATGACCAAAAACAACACCTTGAAATTACCCGTGATATTGCCCAACGTTTTAATGCCCTTTATGGGGATATTTTTACCATTCCAGAAGTTTTTATCCCGAAAGCAGGTGCACGTGTGATGTCATTACTCGATCCAACCAAGAAAATGTCAAAATCTGATGACAATCGCAATAATGTGATTGGTTTACTGGAAGATCCAAAAGCGGTTGCGAAGAAAATAAAACGTGCGGTAACGGATTCAGAAGAACCACCTCGAGTCCTCTTTGATATTGAGAATAAACCTGGTGTCTCTAATTTATTAAGCATCTTATCTGCCATTACAGAAAAACCTATTCCTGAATTAGAAGCTGAATTTGCAGGAAAAATGTACGGTCATTTAAAAACCGCTGTTGCCGATGAAGTCAGTACAATGTTAACGCAATTACAAGAACGTTATGACCTTTATCGTAATAACGAAGCATTGCTCAATCAAATCTTACATGAAGGCACAATTAAAGCGAAAGCAAAAGCCCAAGAAACCTTATCAAAAGTGTATCAAGCAGTTGGCTTTGTGCAAAACATCTAAAACTGAAGTCCCCTATTGGGGACTTCCTTTTCTTTTAACTCAAAAAATACCGATATGCTTTACTATCAGTTACATCTTGGCAAACATAACCTAATTTACTTAAGTGTTGTTTAAAATCATCTAAATCATCTTGTTCAAACTGGAAGCCTGCCAAAATATTACCGTAGTCTGCACCGTGCGCCCGATAATGGAACAAAGAGATATTCCAATGCGTCCCTAATGTTTCTAAGAACTTCAGTAACGCCCCTTTTTGTTCTGGAAATTCAAAACTATACAAACGTTCAAATTTATCACTATTCGGGCGCCCGCCAATCATATAACGGATATGCGTTTTCGCTACCTCATCGTCTGTCATGTCTTCAACATAAAAACCTGCTTGGCTTAGCTCATTAATGATTTCCGCTTTTTCTGCTTCATTAATTGTTCGCACACCAACAAAAATACAAGCTTTTGCTGTATCCGCATAACGATAATTAAATTCTGTTACCGCTCGATTGCCTAAGAGATGACAGAACGTTAAGAAACTGCCTTTTTGTTCTGGAATCGTAACCGCTAATAACGCTTCACGATTTTCCCCGATCTCACAACGTTCGGAAACATAACGCAAGGTATGGAAATTTAAGTTTGCACCAGACAAGATTGCCGCAAGATTTTCATCTTTTAATTGATGTTGGCGTGCATATTTTTTCAACCCTGCAAGAGATAATGCGCCTGATGGTTCAGCCACTGCACGCACATCTTCAAACAGATCTTTCATGGCAGCACACACTTCATCACTATCGACCAAAACAATATCATCAAGATACTGTTGGCATAAACGGAACGTTTCATCACCAATCCGTTTTACCGCTACACCGTCGGCAAACAGTCCAACACGCGCTAAATCAACTGGCTGTTTCGCTTGTAAAGCGGCATATAAGCAAGCTGAATCTTTTGATTCTACACCAATGACTTTAATTTCAGGCATCATCTGTTTAATCAAAACTGCAACACCAGCAGCCATACCGCCACCACCAACGGGCACAAAAATTCGATCAATATCTGAATTTTGTTGTAGCATTTCCATTGCTAGCGTTCCTTGTCCTGCAATGACTAATGGGTGATCAAACGGCGGAATAAAAGTCATTTTTTTGCTCTCTGCTAATTCAATCGCTTTCGCTTTCGCTTCATCAAAATTAGCACCATATAACAACACTTCACCACCAAAACCACGCACAGAATCCACTTTAATACTCGGCGTATTTTGTGGCATAACGATTAACGCTTTTAAGCCCAATAACTTAGCAGATAATGCTACACCTTGCGCATGGTTTCCCGCAGAAGCGGCAATCACACCTGCTGCTTTTTGTTCTGCTGTTAAGGTTGATAACATCGCATAGGCACCACGCAATTTAAAGCTATGCACAGGTTGACGATCTTCTCGCTTGATAAAAATATGGTTATCTAAACGATTAGAGAGCTTTTCCATTTTTTGCAATGGTGTAACTTGCGCTGCTTCATAGACTTTTGAGCCAAGTTTTACAATCGCTTTTAAATATTGTGATCCGCTTGGTTGAGTTGTACTAAGTAATGCTTGCATATCCATAGTATTTACCACTTATAACTTACTACGATCACGCACTGCGCCTTTATCTGCACTGGTTGCTAATGACGCATATGCTTTTAAGGCAAAGGATACTTGGCGTTGACGATTTTTTGGTTTCCAACCATGTAGTTCTTTCTCAGCACGGCGTTGCGCTAATTCTGCTTCATCAACTAATAATTCAATCTTACGTTCTGGAATATTGATCGAGATAAGATCACCATCTTCCACCAAACCAATCGTACCGCCATTTGCCGCTTCTGGTGAAACGTGTCCGATAGAAAGCCCTGATGTACCACCTGAAAAACGTCCATCAGTAAGTAATGCACAGGCTTTTCCTAAGCCCATTGATTTTAAGTAACTGGTTGGGTAAAGCATTTCTTGCATACCTGGTCCGCCTTTTGGTCCTTCATAGCGAATCACGACAACATCACCCGCCACCACTTTACCACCTAAAATGGCTTCTACTGCCTCTTCTTGGCTTTCATAAACTTTTGCGGGACCTTTGAAAACTAAAATACTTTCATCAACGCCTGCGGTTTTCACAATACAACCATTTTCAGCAAGATTTCCACTGAGCATAGCTAAACCACCATCTTGGCTATAAGCGTGAGCTTTATCACGAATACAACCTGATTGGCGATCATCATCTACACTATCCCAACGGCAATCTTGGGAAAATGCTTCTGTGGTGCGAATCCCTGCTGGACCAGCACGATAAAATGTTTTTACCGCTTCACTCACATCACGTTTAATATCATATTGATTTAACTGTTGTTCTAACGTTAAGCCTAATACCGTGTGCGTTTGATTATTTAATAAATGCGCACGATCTAATTCACCTAAAATCCCCATGACTCCACCAGCACGGTGTACATCTTCCATATGATATTTATTGGTATTTGGTGCGACTTTACAGAGGCAAGGAACAAGACGTGATAAACGATCAATATCTGCCATAGTGAAATCAACTTCGGCTTCTTGTGCTGCTGCTAATAAGTGTAAAACGGTATTGGTTGAACCGCCCATTGCAATATCCAAACTCATTGCATTATTAAAGGCATCTTTGCTTGCAATCGCACGAGGCAATACACTTGTGTCATCTTGCTCATAATAGCGGCGGCAAAGTTCCATAATTTGTGAACCTGCCTGTAAAAATAATTGTTTACGATCGGCGTGTGTTGCTAAGCAAGAACCATTACCAGGTAAACTTAAACCTAACGCCTCAGTTAAACAGTTCATTGAGTTAGCAGTAAACATTCCTGAACAAGATCCACACGTTGGGCAAGCAGAACGTTCAATAATTTCACTATCGTGATCAGATACCTCTGGATTTGCCCCTTGAATCATCGCATCAACCAAGTCTAAACGAATAAGCTGATCTGAAAGTTTGGTTTTACCCGCTTCCATTGGACCACCAGATACAAAGATGGTTGGGATATTTAGGCGTAATGCCGCCATTAACATTCCTGGTGTGATTTTATCGCAGTTAGAGATACAAACCATAGCATCAGCACAGTGCGCATTGACCATATACTCTACTGAATCGGCAATGAGTTCACGCGATGGCAAAGAGTACAACATTCCGCCATGCCCCATTGCGATGCCATCATCAACCGCAATAGTATTAAACTCTTTGGCAATTCCACCTGAAGCTTCGATCTGTTTTGCCACTAATTGCCCGAGATCTTTTAAATGTACATGTCCTGGAACAAATTGTGTAAAGGAATTCACCACGGCAATAATCGGTTTACCAAAATCGCTATCTTTCACCCCAGTAGCTCGCCATAAGGCTCTCGCGCCAGCCATATTGCGCCCTTGTGTACTGGTCGCTGAACGTAATTTAGGCATAATCTCTCCAATATAATTTGTCTATTTTAATACGATAAAATGTTCGATTAATCGAATCATTAACTCTTTTTGTTCTGGCAGACTTTCTGCCACTAATAATGCTAATGCAACAAGTGTATTATCATTAATTAACTGTGATACAGGTTTTGCTAATAAATGTTGGTTTAAGCGTAAATACCATAAAAACAAAAATGAACCTGTCCGTTTATTTCCATCAGCTAAAGGGTGATTTTTAATCACAAAATATAATAGATTGCAGCTCGACACGCGACATTAGGATAAAACAAAGTTTCACCAAAGCCTTGTTCAATAGTCTCAACAGCAGAGACTAATCCTTCACCTCTAACTTGTCCAAATAACTCCGTGGCTTCACCTTTACGAATTAATTCTTGTTTTAACTGAGCAATAGCACACAATACATCGTTGTAATGTAATGCCGTCATATTATGTTGCTTAGCACTATTTTCTTTTAAATTTTGCTCATCATACGCCTGTAACAAGCTCCAACTTTTTGCATACTCTTGTACAACTTGAACAACGGCTTGTCCTTCAGAATTAATTAGTTGTTGATTTAATAATGTACGACTCAATAACTCAACTGTTTGATGATAATCTAGCCCACGCTCATGTAAACGTTTTTCATTAAACGTATAGCCATCAATTAAATGTTGTTTTAACGTTCTGGTTGCCCATTGACGGAACTGTACTCCACGTTGTGATTTTACTCGATAGCCGACAGAAATAATGACATCAAGGTTGTAATAAGAAACTTGATAAGTTTTACCATCAGATGCAGTTGTTGCATTTTTTGCAACAACTGCATCTTTATCTAATTCCTTTTCATAAAAAATATTCTTAATATGCCGAGAAATAACAGATTTATCCTTAGCAAATAACTCTGTCATTTGATCTAAATTAAGCCACACCGTTTCCTGTTCAAAAGAAACATCTAAAGATACTTTGCCATCTTGGCTGGTATAAATCTGGATTCCACTCATCATCAACCAATCTTTAACTTAAAACTGAAACCTCAGTAATACCATATAACTTCACTAATTGATTAGTTAATAACGATAATTCTCTATTACTACTTATGGTGATTTGTAAAGTCAGTTGCTGATCTTGTAACTTACTATGCAGCGCCGTTGCCACAAAACCACGATGTCTGACCACCCGCAAAATTCTCTCTAATGTTTCAGGTCGCCATTCCGCCTGTACGCTAATTTGATAACTCTTCATTTTACACCCCAATATCCTCTAGCATTTCATCATTTCTTGCACCCGGTGGAACTAAAGGCCAGACATTTTCATCTTCATGGATACATACTTGTAATAAATATGCACCTTTCGCATGAAGTAAACGGTCTAATGCGGCATTGACTTCGCTACCTTTTTCAATCCGCTCACCTGGAATATCAAATGCTTTCGCCAACGTAATAAAGTCAGGATTATCCGCTAAAATAGTTTCACTATGACGTCCACGGAAGAATAAGGTTTGCCATTGACGCACCATACCCAAACGTTGATTATCCAAAAGAAGAATTTTTACAGGTAACTGCCCACGTTTAATCGATCCTAATTCTTGAATATTCATCATGAAAGAACCATCACCCGTAATTAGAATCACAGGATCTTGTGGGCGAGCTTTTTGTGCACCAACTGCTGCTGGTAAACCAAAACCCATCGAACCAAAACCTGCGGAAGTAATATAATTTTTCGGATCAAAATGTTGCATATGCTGTGCAGACCACATTTGATGTTGTCCCACATCTGTTGCAATCACGCTATTTTTCGCTCGTTTATTTGATAACATCTGTAATAACCACCACGGATTAATATTTGTCTCGCCTGAATTTTCCGCATAGCTAAAATCATAACTCTGTTTTAAACGCTTAATATCTTTCCGCCAGTCATCAATCGCTAATGGCATAGCTAACTCACGCAATACCTGCTTCATATCGCCTCTTATTGCGACATCAGCACAACGTAATTTATTAATTTCAGCAATATCAATATCAACATGGATCACTTTTGCTGAAGTTGCAAAACTCTCTAATTTACCTGTTACTCGATCATCAAAACGCGCGCCTAATACCAACAGCAAATCACTTTCTTGCGCGGCATAATTAGCTGCTTTTGTACCGTGCATACCAATCATTCCCATATAATAAGGATTATCTGCAGGTAATGAACCTAACCCTTTAATCGTTGAAAAACTTGGCATTTGCGTAATTTCCACAAATTGGTGCAATTCTGCAACGGCATCAGCCATACCTACGCCACCACCGACATAAAGCACAGGTCGTTTTGCTTGTTGAAGTAATATTTTTGCTTGCTGGAGGAGTTCATTAGGAATCACTTGAGGTTGTTGCAGAGGGTTAACGATAGGTTGGCGATCAATTTGTGCAAATTGGACATCTTTAGGGACATCAACTAATACAGGACCTGGTCTACCACTTTGTGCAATTTCAAACGCTTGCGCCATTACTTCAGGAAGTTCATCGATACTTTGCACAATAAAACTATGTTTTGTACAGGCTAATGATAATCCTAATACATCAGCTTCTTGGAAAGCATCAGTCCCGATAAATGGTGATGCAACCTGCCCTGTTATTGCGACAACGGGAATAGAATCCATCATCGCATCACCTAATCCCGTAACTAAATTGGTTGCTCCTGGACCAGATGTTGCAATACATACCCCAACTTTACCGCTCGCACGTGCATAACCAATCGCTGCCATTGCGGCACCTTGTTCGTTACGACAGAGCAAATGGTCTAATCCAGAATCATAAATTGCATCATAAACTGGCATAATTGCACCACCTGGATAACCAAAAATGGTGGTTACTCCATGCGCTTTTAAACATTCTGTAATAAATCTTGCACCATTCATTTTTATTATTTCCTTTATGCTATAAAAAACCCCCGCCTAGTAGTGGCGAGGGTTATCTGACCTAAAATCTTTATTGAAAGTTTTACCAGCTTATACCACTCACCTCGCCGTGCTAATCACCACAAGGTTAATAATAATGCCAATAAAACGAATAAAATTCATAGTTTCAATATCCAATGTGGGTCTAAGTATGTATGTTGTGTGCTTTTGAGCGTCTTTATTGATACCACATTTTTTGAATTAAGCAAACTATTTTTATGAAAATAATTTTACACACTGCCAAAACGAAAAAAAACGCCCTGTTTTTTATGATTTTTGCTAACATATATCCGTTTTCAAGGGAAATCTAGGAAAAAATTAGGAACATTATGCGTAGTTTACTTCCTTTTCAACTCGTTGCCTCAGATCTTGACGGCACATTACTTAATGCTCAACATATTGTTGGTAATTTCACAATAGAAACATTAAGAAAATTAGAACAGCAACAAGTGGATATTGTATTGGCCACAGGGCGTAAACATGAAGATGTATTTTCTATTGTAGAAAAAATCGGCATTGAAAATATCCAAATCATTACTTCTAACGGTGCAAGAATTCATGATCTTTCTGGTAATTTATTAGATAAAAATGATCTTCCCGCTGATCTGGCGTTAGACATTATGAACACGCCATTCGACAAAAATAAAATTTTTGTTAATTCTTATCAAGATAGTGGCTGGTTTATTGATCGAGATATTCCACAACTTGCAAAATATCATCAAGATTCTGGATTTACTTATCAAGTAACAGATTTCCGCAAGCATGACGCAAGTGGTACAGAGAAAGTCTTTTTTATTGCTAGATCTCAAGCAGATTTGCTTGATTTAGAACAATATTTACGTCATACATATGGCACGCAAACTGAAATTGTTTATTCATCGTTAAATTGCTTAGAAATTATGAATAAAGAAGTATCTAAAGGAAATGCGTTAAAAAAAGCCTTGGCAAATCGCCATTATTCTTCGGCGTCTTGTTTAGCATTTGGTGATGGAATGAATGATGAGAGTATGTTGGATTTTGTGGGTAAAGGTTGCATTATGGCAAATGCTAACCCAGCATTAATCAAAGCCTTACCAAACTTAGAAGTCATTGGACATCACGCTCATGAAGCCGTTGCCAGTTATTTGCGTGCAACATTCAACCTAATTTAACAATGATGGAATTATGCTATATTTCGATTGGTGCCGTATTAGGCGCCTGTTCTCGTTGGGGATTAAGCAACCTATTCAACCCCATTTTTACTAGCTTTGCTTTCGGCACCTTAATTGCCAATTATTTAGGCTGTTTCTTAATGGGCATAATCAGCGGTATGCTGCTTTCATTTCCGATGATTAGTAATGAATGGCGACTATTTTTTATCACAGGTTTTTTAGGCAGTTTAACGACCTACTCCTCTTTCTCTGGTGAGGTCGTTAACCTTTTTCTTGATCAGCAATGGCTCGCAGGGCTTGGGGTTGTCTGCTTACACCTTTTTGGTTGCTTCGCCTTTACGCTATTAGGTATTGGTTTGTGGCGCCTACTTCTGCTTGCGTTCTAAAATTTTAAAACAACAAGCATATTGATTTTTCTCATCAGCAGCATACGTTTGACTAAAATTCAGCTGCCATTCATCAGAATTTAATGTTGGGAAATAGGTATCACCCTCTAATTCAGCATCAATTTCCGTTAGATATAATCGATTAGCTCGTGCTAACGTTTCTGCAAATAATTGCCCCCCACCAATAATCATCACCTCTTCTTGATCCTGTACCAACGCTAACGCTTGCGACAAACTCGCTACCACTTCAACACCAGCAATCGCCTTAGCTTGACGGGATAACACAATATTACGTCGCTGAGGTAAAGGACGCCCGATCGATTCGAAAGTTTTACGCCCCATAATCACGGGTTTATTCAAGGTATTTTGTTTAAACCACGCCAAATCAGCTGGTAAATGCCAAGGCATTTTGTTTTCTAACCCAATGACCCGATTCTTTGTCATCGCTACAATTAAACTCAATTTCATTATTACCTCAGGCAGCTGGTTTCACAATATTACTCGGATAACACCCTAATACTTTCACAAAGCTACAATAAGTTTGTAACTCTTGTAAGGCAAGTTGTGTGGCTTCTTGATGCAAATTTGCTTCTAACTCAACATAAAACATCTCTTCCCAAGGCTTGCCATAAATCGGGCGAGATTCCAGTTTCGTCATAATAATTTGATGTTTTTTGAAGACTAATAACGCATCAACCAATGCCCCTGCCTGCTGTGTTGTGGACATTAATAACAACGTTTTTGCACTGACTTGTGGTGAAACGTCTATCGGTTGCTTACTTAATACAATAAAGCGAGTAATATTATTGACTTGATTAGCAATGCCATCTTGCAACACCTGCAAACCATATAATTTGCCACCTTCGGCATTTCCTAACGCTGCCACATTTGAGCGATTAATTTTTGCGACTAACTGCATCGCGTGTGAAGAACTTTCGCAATATTTCACATGAATACCAGGTAACGCATTCAGAAATTGGCTACATTGCTGGATCACTTGTGGGTGGCTATAAACCGTATCAATCTTACTTAACTCTGTCGCTTGAGAAGTTAATACACAATGTTGAATTGGATAAGTTAACTCACCAACTAAATGTAAATCGGTATGTTGCAACAAATCATACACGTCATTAATTGAACCTGAGGTAGTATTTTCTATTGGTAATACCCCATAATCCGCTTTACCGCTCGCGACGGCATCACACACTTGTTGAAAGGATTCACAACTTAATTCCATCAGTTGCTTCTGTGAACGCTCTGCATATTTACGCGCAGCCAAATTGGAATAAGATCCTAACATTCCCAAAAAGGCAATATGGATTTCATTATTACGCTGTTGGTTTAACTTATTTTGTAAATAAACTTGTTGTGTCAATACAGAATCTTCAATAATTTTTTGAAAAATTTCCGTAATATATTGCGGATTCAGATGATAATTTTGTCCTTCAGAATAACGAATTAACGCATCTAATAACTGCTGTTCACGCTCAATATCGCGTAATGGCTTCTTGGTAATTTCTTTACTTTTTACGACGTCATAAGCAATTTGATGTCTTTCTGCCAATAATCTCAAAATTTCACGATCTATTTGTGTAATTTTATGGCGAATTTCAGTTAAATCTAAGGTCATAATAAAATCCATAATGAGGTTGTACGCATTGATAATCGTTAAGTTCAAAACAAGTTTAGACAGCAAGGCACAGTAACGCAGAATTATTTTGAAATCAAACGACTATCAGGATTATAAAGAATCAAATAAAAAAAGGCGAGTTACCTCACCTTTCTCTCTAAAATAAATCGCTTACTTCTCCAATGCCATCGCTAGTAACGTAATCGGGTGTAAACACGTTCTGCTCGTTGACATATCAATTTGCCATTTACAGGTTTCACAATCTGTAATCACATAATCAAAATTCCCTGCTTCAATTTGTTGGAACAAAGAATTACCGATAGCTTGTGAAGTGGCGTAATTTTCTGATTTAAAGCCATACGTTCCTGCAATCCCACAACATTGTGAATTCAGCATAACCAATTCCAATCCAGGAATTTTTCTTAATAACTCAATAGTATAAGGTACCCAGCCCGCTTTCTCCATATGACAAGCCGTATGGTAAGCTACACGCAATGGTAATGGTTTAAGTGGTAATGTTTTTTCACCACTTGCCAATAATTTATAAATATAACGAGTAACTAAATTGATATGTCCTTTTACCTTGCTATTATCTTTGCCAAGAATATGCTCATATTCATCTTTTAAGGTTAACGTACAACTTGAAGAAGTCCCAACAATCTCAAGACTTTTCTCTGCCACCACTTTCTCAAGTTGTTGGATATTAAATTCTGCCTGATTCATCGCTTTTTGTGGAAAACCATTCACCATCAAAGGCAAACCACAACATTTTTCTTTCTCAAGCAACACAACCCCAATATCCATCGCATTAAAGACTTTAATCAACTCTTTACCTAATTCAGGATTATTGTAATTCACATAACAGCCGTGATAATACGCCACTTTATCTTGATATAAACGTTGTTGTTCCGCAGCATTTCTCTTATACCAATTACGGAAGCTACCGAATGAATATTTGGGTAAGCTACGGCGTTGATCCACTTTTAACGTTTTATCCAACAAGAAGCGAGTCGCTTTTAATCCTGTAATGGTATTCACGATCGGCGCAAAAGGCGTATTCATTTTTCCCATTAAATCAGTATTACTTAAAATCGCATCACGTAATTTTTGGATTTTACTTTTCCCCTTGCCTTTACCATAATGATCTCTAGCACGCACAATAATATCACCAATTTTCACACCTGATGGACAAGCAATTTCGCAGCGTTTACAGTTAGTACAATATTTAAGTGCTTCATCATAAAGTAATGGATTTTTTAAACGTAAGCGTTCACCGTCTGGACCTGCTTGCTTTGGTCCTGGATACGCTGGATTATTACGTGATACTGGGCAAACTGCCGTACACGCCGTACATTTAATGCAACTCTCAAAACTTGAATCGTGATAAGGTTGTTGGTGAGTTTGTTCAGCTTGTGCGATTAATTGTTGTAAATTCATTGCTGACCTCCCGCTAAAATATACTCCGCCACATTATAAGCTGTCGCAATAGATACCCCCGAACCACAGCCTTGATGTAAGCCATTAAAACCACCCACCACTGCCCCAACGGCAAACAGATTTGGTACGATTTTTCCTGCTTTCATTACTTGGCAATGCGCATTAATTTTTACACCATAGTATTGATATGGTTGTGCATCAGCAAAACGGTGAGTTGTCCATTGTAAACGATCACTATCGGCTAACAACTCAACATCAAAGATTGGTTCAATGATTTTTTCAAAGCGCGCAACTAAACCATTACTAAAGAAACTACCTGTAGCCAGAATATAATTATTTGCCGTTAATGGCATTTCTTCATGTTGCACCGTATAAATTTCACTCACTTTATCTCCAGCAAACTCACTGCGTAGTACGGTATCACCATTCATCAATACCCCGCCCAAACGCTGGAATTCACGCCGTAACTTATAATGTTGACGTAACCCCAATAAGGAAGGTGGCAGTGTCGGTAATTCAAAGAGCGCCAAACCTGTTGCTTGTTTTAGCTGTTCAAAGAAACTTTCATCATCTAGTCCAAAACAAGCAGGCAAAAATACCGCTTCCGCTTGCCCCACAGCTTGTTTAATTTCTGCTACTAACTCATGGAAATTTAATTTATGTTCTAGTGCTTGCGAAATATTAACGCTACGGAATTCGCGTGCATTAGTACGCAAATGATCTAACTCAGGAATATGTAACAAGGTATGATGAATTTCACACTCAGAAAATTGCGCTAACTGCTGCAAATTCGCCGCCAACAAATGTGGTTGAAAATCATGAAAACCTTCAATCCCTAAGATCATTAATGAATGATAAGGGAATTTTTCCCCTGTCATTGGCAGTGTTGGTACTTGTTGCGGTGATAACCATGCAGGTTGTAATGAACCTAATGGAGTAACGCGGTAATGATTTTGTTCTTCCTCACCCACTAAATTTAATTGCAACTGTTGCGCTAATTGTTGAAATTGTTGCGCATAACGTAAAACAGAGCCTGTACCAATTAAACTATATGGGTGTTGTGGGGAAGTTATTGCTAATTGATCTAATCCTGTTGCTAACTTCTCAACTGGCTGCTCTGCATGAAAGCTTAATAAATCTAATGAACCAGAAGAAAAGTCGATTGCACTTTGACCCGCTGTAATAATGGCACAATGTTGCCCTTGTTGTTGGAGCCTGATCCCACAAAGTAAGCCAGCTAATCCACCGCCAATAATCACTGTATCAAAATTCATTTTTATCTATCCCCTGTTCTGTTACTTGTGGATTGATCTGTTTTAGCCCTAATAAACTGAAATAGATCCAGCTACTAAACTCTGCTTCACGGACCGCATCGCCCCATGCAATCGGCTCAATCCCTTTCCAACGCTCTTCCAAGAAAGAAGAGAGCTGAGTTGTTGAGCGTTCTGCGGAAATCACATTAAAACGACTCATCAATCCTGCTGCTCGACAAGCACAAAGTTCTCCTTGGCAAGTCCCCATGCCCACACGAGTACGTCGGCGTAAATCCACTAAGTTATTCACATCAAGCTCTTCAACCGCATACTTCACTTCACCTGCCGTAACCATTTCACATTCACACACTAGGCTACGATCGAGACGTTGTTCTGCTAATAAGCGATCTGCTCTCGCACCATGACGATAAATAGCCGAAATACGGATTGGATTTGGAATAGACACAATTCGTTGATGCGTTTCTATTGTGCTTTCTTGAGAACCAGGTAAAGGTTGGATCGCTGTTTTGCATTCTGCTTGATGGTTCAGTTTTTTACAGATTAAATCCGTTGCCCATTCTGCCATTAAGCGATATGTCATTAACTTACCACCAGTAATGGTAATAAAGCCTTTTAGCCCATCACGTGCTTCATGATCAAGCAACACAATACCACGGCTCACGTTTCGTCCTGACGGATCATCATCACTTGCAACAAGCGGACGAACCCCCGCATAAGCACGTAGCACCCGAGTATGACGTAATGAAGGGGCAAGCTTTTCTCCCTCAGTAAACAGCACATCTACTTCTTGAGGAGTAACAATCATATTATCAATTTGATCATAAGGAATACGATCAGAGGTTGTCCCAATGACACAAATGGTATCACCTGGTACTAGAATATCAGCGTTAGCTGGTTTACGGCAGCGATTGATCACTAAATTATTGATCCTATGTCCCATAATCAATAATGATCCTTTGGCTGGAAACATTTTAATTTTCAGATCAGCATATTCTGCAATACCTTGCCCCCAAATACCGCCCGCATTCACCACAATAGGCGCATAAAATTTTGTCTGTAGTTTTCGTTTATGATCAAAGGCTTCCACGCCAATTACCCGATCACCCTCACGCAATAATTTTACTACCTCGTGATAAGTGAAAATAGTGGCACCATTTTCCTTTGCATCTAGCATATTTGCTGCCGTTAAACGGAATGGATCTACTGTGCCATCTGGTACTACCACTGCCCCCGTCAATGTAGGATTTACTGAGGGTTCTAAACGTTTTGCTAAATCAGGTTCAATCTGAATGGCTTCAATACCTGCTTTTTGACAACTATCAATAAAGGTTTTTTGATAAGCGAGATCATCTTCTGGCAGCGTAATGAAAAGCCCTTTTGTATCTTCTACACAATGGCGTGCAATCCGTTTTAGAATCATATTTTCTTTTATGCACTCTTCCGCAGATTCATGATCATTAACGGCATATCTCGCACCACTATGTAATAATCCGTGATTACGTCCTGTTGCCCCCGTCGCAATATCACGACGTTCCAATAAAATACAACGAAGTCCCCTTAACGCACAATCTCGAGCAATCCCTGCACCCGTTGCCCCACCACCAATAATGATTACGTCTGTTTCCCAATTCGGTGTGGTTGAATTTAGCTGCTGATTTGTCATATTTGAAGCCTCCAACACCCAAGAAAAAATAACAAATTATTCCAATACGAAAATTTAGAGGTATTTTAACTCAAAAAGAAAATAAAAAATCAAAACTTGATTGAAAAAGAACAAATATGCAAACTAGATCACACTTTTCTAGCAAATATATTCAATAACAACACTTACCTCTTACATCAATATCTTTCGCAAAATAAAAAAGTACCGAGCTATTTAAAATAGTTCGGTACTTTTCAATAGATAGAAATTGAGAAAATTAATTACGTTTTTGATGCCCTTGCGCTAAATGCACAACATCAACATTATCCTCATTACTAATCGTATAAGCTTGCCCAAATCCTTTCACAAATAACCCCTCTATAGGTAATAAATTAAATAAAGTAAAGTCAGCCATTTTCGCTAGTTCATTCACGATCTCACCATGCCGTTGTTGTAATGCCCCTATGCCCTTTTTCCATTCATCACTATCAAAAGGCACAATCTCCACCGATGCGTTAAAAGATAAACGACGACGCGCAAAAATTTTACGCGCATTTTGCTCATCTTCAATCAACATCATAGCCACTTTACCATTTACTTTTAAATTTCTCGCATGACGAGCAATATCTGAAATGAAGATATAAAATCCCTTACTGTTCGCTACAAATGGCGCATAGCTAATATTAGGCATTCCTTCTTCATCAACCGTTGATAACATCAATGTTTTACATTGCTGTTTTAATTCTTGAATTTCTGTGCCAATACGCTCTTGTAAACGAAGTTGCTGCTCTCCCATATTAAATTATCCTTTTATTGTGAATGTGAAATAAATTGAGTAAGTTGTTTAAATCTCTCCAGTTGATCTGGGAAAATTTCCCCTTGCTCATTACGCCCAAGATAGATTTTAAAAATGACCTGCTTTTGTTCTGAAATAAAAATAATGGCGTGCGTAGCTTTCCCTCTTAACGGCTTACTCACTAATGCTATATACTTGACCTGATCTAATTTCAAATGACCATAAAAAACACCTTGGCTTTCTTGTCCAAGGTTGAGGTTATAGTAACCATAAGCAGATTTACCAATAGGAAAAGTTTCTTTAATTTCAAAAATAGAACCTGCTTTTTCAATGATCGTTGTTACCTGTCCCCATTGCGGTAATTCGTTAAGAATCTGCTCACTATAAGAACCATCAATGATAGAAAGCATATTTTCTGGTAATACGAGTATTATTTCGCCTTCAGCTTTATCCAACTGTTTGGCTAATTCTTGAGTGCTAAGACTAGGCTTTTCATTTAGGTATTTTTCAATTTGTTGTTTAAGTAACATAACAACGTTCCTCATAGATATTATTTATATTAATCAACCAGATCATGATGATTAATGCTGATTACAGCATACATCAATATAAATAAAAATTATTATCAATTAGATTGACAGGTAATTTAGATCAAAGTAGGATTTTTCAAACTGTTTTACATCATTTGATCTAAATTAAAATGGGAACGATGAAATGAAATTATCTAAAATCTCTATCTTACTAATTTCTGCAACTCTTTTACCAGCATATGCAGCTGATCAACTTGAGGAAATCAATGTCATTGCGTTACGAGATCCAACAGAACAAGCTAAACAACAAGCAACCCTAACAGTAATCAGTAAAAATGAATTAAATAAACAGCAGGCGACTAGTGTGGCAAATGCTATCTCAACCTTAGCCAATGTTTCCATTAGTGGAGGTTCTCGAGCATTAGCGCAACAGCCAATTATTCGTGGAATGGGCGGAAGTCGTATTGTGCAAATCGTTGATGGGATACGGCAAAATTTTGCATTAGAGCATAGAGGATCTTATTTTGTTCCAACCTCAATGTTGGCACAAATTGAAGTAATAAAAGGTCCAGCAAGTACACTATGGGGAAGTGGAGCATTAGGCGGTGTTGTCGCCACTCGAACAGTCAATACCTTTGACTTACTCAAAGAGAATGAAAAATGGGGAATAACTATTCGCCAAGGCTACCAATCAGCCAATTCTCTTTCGACAACCAGTGCGGCAATTTATGGCATAACAGATAATATAGATATTTTAATTCAAGGAATACGCAATAAAAATTCTGATCTTCGTTTAGGTGGCAAATTAGGGGATCTTCCTTATAGCGGTTTAACACAACAGGGTGGGCTATTAAAATTTGGCTGGCAAATCAATGATGCACAACGCCTTGAACTCAACGCACGTCAAACTGTAAGTAAGCAACTTGCGCCAAATAATAATGAAATGTTTGCCCCTTATACTCCGAGAGATTTATATACTGATATTGGCGCTGCTCACTCACCAGGAAGTACCGTTTCTCCTGCCACTCTCTACGCAAAATTAGGCGGAACCTCAGATTTAGCACAACAAAAAGTAGTTGATAAAAGTTTATCAATTCGTTATCTCTTTAATCCTGCCTCGGCACTCATTAATAGTGAATTTACAGCTTATGTTAACCACACAAAAGAAAGCGAAATTAACCAACGCACTCATGCCGCTGACTCAACGCAGTATCAAACTTATGGTTTTAATTTACGTAACACATCAGAATTTGAAAAAATCAGTTTAATTTATGGCATTGATTTTTATCAGGATCATGCCAAAACGGTTCGTGAAAAAAAAGAATATGATGGTGATAGCACAATAGCAACTGATCTACAAACAGCAAAATATCGCCCAAACTCTTATAATGCTAAAGCAAAAGCTTGGGGAGCCTATTTATTAACCCATATTAAATTAAATGATCAATGGATATTCTCCCCTGCTGTTCGTTTTGACGCCTATAAAACCTCTGAAAAACATAGCGAAGAATCTTATAAAGGCAATCATATTTCTCCATCTGCAACATTAAGTTTTCAAGCAACAGAATGGTTAACATTAGCTGCAAAATATAGTGAAGCATTTAGAGCGCCTAGTATCCAAGAAAAATACATCTCTGGCTATCACTTTGGATTTGGCGGAAGAAGAGTCATTGCGGCAACCTTTGCGAACAATCCTAATTTACAAGCAGAAATTGCCAAAAATAAAGAATTAAATGCTAATTTACATTGGAATGCTATTTTCCAAGAAAAAGATCAGCTAAATTTTTCCGTTACCCTTTTTCAAAATGATATACAAAATCTTATAAAGCTAGAAACCATTGAGAAACTAGGTCCAGTACCGTCCAAATTTCAATATCAAAATGTACAAAATGCACGTTTACGAGGAGTCGAACTCACTAGCAACTACCTAGCGGCAAGATGGTCAACCTACCTAAGTTATGGTCTATTAAAAGCTAAAGATATGAAGACAGGTAAAACATTAGAAGATACGAATGAACAAAAAATTATCTTCGGCGCAAATTATGATTTAATCCGTGATAAATTTAATATTGGAGCGACATTAAGCCATTATTTTGCCCAAAAATATACCAATAATGCCGATCCATATCCTTCTTATACACTTGTTGGCTTAAACGCAACTTATGCCCCAAAATCAGGTGAATGGCAAAACTTACAAGTTGATTTCGGCATTGATAACCTCTTTGATAAAGCCTATACCCCAGCGTATAGCTTAATACCAGAAGCAGGTCGTAATGTTAAACTCAGTGTAACTTATAAGTTCTAAAACATTTGCAAATACTATTTGATCATTATAAAAATATTTCTTGTTTTAATCTTTTGATGTTGCATATCTAGTAGATAAAATAGTTGATAATCATTAGAAACAATAATTATCAACTATTTTTCATTTTTAAAATAAAGAAAAACTCTTGTTAACTTCAATAACCACTTGGTGCTTATTATATTGGTAAAAAGGGTGATTACTATTTTGATCTTGATATATCCAAGTTAGCCTAGGTGTAATCCCCAAAATATTAATTTTTTTATTCCATACACTAAATTTTATTATACGTTCATTATTCTTTTGTTTTGTGGGTAAAAGACGCCCTGGACTTTTATATTTTTTAGTCGCATAAGTAAAACTGATATTGGTAGCCATATTGAATTGCCACTCTTTTTCCCAACCAATTTTCATTGCCACTTTAGAATAAGAATCATCTTTATCTTGCGTATTAGCTTTATCATAAGCGACATTAAAAAACCAGTATTGCTTATTAGTTGGTATATAAAACAATGTATTAGATATTAAATAATGATTACCATTAAGATATTTTCGTTGCTGGTAATTCTCTTTAGCATATTCAAATTGACTGAATAATTGCCAATTTTGAGAAAATATATTTTTATAGTTTAAATTAACCCCTATATTCTCTGAGTATGATCTTAACTTTCCTTTTCCAGATGCCCCTCCCGCATACCATCTATTTTCTAAAAATGGATTTAGACTTATTTGATACTTTGCAGTTTGATACCCCATTCCGAGGGTATTTCTTAATTCAATTTGATTATATTTTTTATTATCCCAGTAATATTTTCCTGATAACTTACTTGATAACTCACTAAAAAATCCTTTAGGCAAAGAAAATCTTTTATTTATCCCTATTTGATATCCAATTCCTTTCCCACTCTCTTTTTTCCAAGGTTTGAACCCATAATATCTAACATTTTCTGGTGGAGCATTATTAATATTTTCTTCATATAGATAATTAGCCCCACCTGATATTAATAAGGCATCTCTTTTCTCTAAACTTAATAGATAATAATTTTCTATAATATTTTTTAGGTTAATAGGCAAATCTTCATTAAGCAATGACTTAAACCAATCCCTTGCTTCAACATTATTCTGATTAAAAAACAATGTCTCTGCGAATTGAAATTTAACGACAGTTAATGGCAAATGATTTAATAATTTTCGATATAGAATAACTGAAGTACTGTAATCTCTTTCTTGTCTAGCAAGAATAGCTTTTGACCACAAAACAATATTATCATCTACATTATTTTTCTTCTGGTAAATAGGTAGCAATAACTTTATTTTATCCGCATCAGCTTTAATTAACACGGGTATTAATGCTCTAACAATAATTTCTGGATATTTATCTAAATCTTCTTTACTTATTGTTAGCGTTTCTTCATTTGGACTTATTTTCTGGTAAGGCATCTCTTTTCTTATAGGTTGTATTATATTTATTTCTCTTTCAGGGGTATTAACATCGTTAATATAGTTATTTGAGGTTTGAGCTAAGGTTAAAGATGAGAATAAGAGCATAATAAAAAGATAATTTTTCATAAAGATATTCTAATTGAAATTCATTGGAGATATGAGTATTTCTTGAGAGATAATCATCTTTTCATGATTATCTCTAAGGCATTTTCTAAAATTTAAATTCTGCACTAAGGTAAAAGTTACGCCCAGGCGCAGCTAATACAGAATAATTATTTGTTGACTGCCTTGCTTCTGTACCTAATGCTGTTTGACGTGCAGATTCCCAAGTAACATAGCGATAATTAAATAAATTATAAATACCCGCTCTTAGTGTTAAATCTTTGAATTTATAGTAACCTGTTAAATCTGTAGTACGCCAACTTCGTGTCTTAATTTTAGCCACTCTAGCGCCTACAGTATTTAATGTATTTTGACGAGAAGAGGATAATAATTCAGAGAGATCTTTCCCTTTTGAATAAGTATTTAATATGCTAATTCCCCATTTTTCACTTGGCGCATAATATTCAATACCATAAATAACTCTAAGGGGTTGAATTGCGTCGAAAGAATAAGATGATGCAATACCAAATTTAGCTGGAATGGGTTCCATTTTCTTTATCTTGGTTACCCCAACATTTGCTTTTAATAATAATCCTTCAGGAAATTTATTCCATACAGAATGGGTATCAACAGTCGTCTTTATATCAAAACCATGCGTGGTAAAGTTATATAAGTTAAAATATAAATCTGATGTAGCGTAACCTGTTTTTGTTGAGTCAACACTACCATCAGCATTTAAATAATAAATTGCTGCACGACCAATAATATCTTGATATCGCGTTACAAAATAGCTCGCTAAAATATTTACTGGCTCACTACTAAATTCAAGCCCAATTTCATTATTCAATGATTTTTCAGTAGATAAGGAGCCCTGTTTATCTGAATTCGCATTAAATCTTTCATTATTAAAACCTGGGCCAATCAATTCTATAATACTCGGATTTCTAAAACCGCTACTCAATCGATAAGTTAAATTTAAATATCTTGTTGGTTGATACGCTAAACCAAAATCCCAAGAAATATTATTATATTTAGCTTGTGCAAAAGTTATCCCTACTTTTTGTTGATCTGCCGTCGGGTTAGCTGAATATTTTTGATAATCATAACGCCCTGTAAGGCTTACAGAAAAATTATCTGTAATACCAATTCGATCGGAAAGCGTAATAAAAATATTTTTTCCTTTCATTTCTCCTGTTGAATGCGGTCCATAAGTAAAATAGTGAGTTTCATTTTTTCTATTTTCTTCAGCACTTTTTTCTAAGTTTTGCGTTTTCTGCCAAAAATTATCAACAATGTAAGTCGAATTAATGACTCCCGTTTTTACTTGGAATTGATGTTGAATTGATTTTGTGTGGAATGATTTCGCCAAGCTAATATCAGAACGTATATCCCTTTCTGTTAGTTTACTGACATGACGATCACCCAGCATACCTCGTTGATAATTGGTATCGGAAGGCCAACAATTTTTATCTATTGACGGCCAAGTAGAACAATTTAATGTTAACGCTTCACTTTGTAGACTAAGCTTACGTCTATCTAGACGAATGAATACACTGTCAAAAATGGCCGCTTGGTTTGATGCAGTATATTTATACTCTAAACCTAAACGATTATTCTTATGTTGATCAATATAGAATCGGGCTGGGGTATAAGGGAGAACAATATCGGGCACACTTTCAAAATCAAATAAATTAGGATAATCATCACTTCGTGGGTGCCAATAATTTGGGAGGAACATATCTCTTAGAGCATATGTTTGTGTAGTATAATCAATAACTAAACCTGCATAGTGAGATGAATTAAAATGGTATCCTACTTTTGATAAGAAAGAATCACTTGTATATTCTAACGGGTTTGGTACTTTTCTTCCTTCACCACTAATTTCTTTTGCATTCAAATGCGTATTAATTAGCGTTGCATTTGCTGCTGGAGAATAATATCTAATTTCCCCCCCCCCTGACTTATATAAATCGTTATGAGAGCGAACCTCATGTCCTTTTCGTTTAGTATATTGTAAAAACCCTTCTATCCCATTATGTCTACCAGCAACAGCCAAAGAGACGGTTTTACGTCCATCTTTTGATGTATATCCCGTTTTAATACGCCCTGCAAATTTGTCATCTTCATTGGCAAAAAAATCTGCTGCATCTTTAGTTACCATTCTTACCGAACCACCTAAAGCACCACTTCCTGATTCAGCAGAAGAGGATCCTCTACGCAGATCAACTTCTTTAAGATTTTCATATTCCACCTCATTAATTGAAGCGCTAGATGAAAAAACACGATGCTTTCCAGCGGTAGGATCATCTCTACGTAAAATAGGGGCGCTTGTTAAACCATCGACATCAATAGCAATACGCTCTTTTTCTACACCTCTCATAGAAAAACCTCTTGAGGTTCCTCTTCCACCAGCCTCATTGACACTAATATCAGGATCATATCGAGTCAGATCTCGGACATTTTCTACCTGCTCTTGTTGTAATTTTTCTATACTTTTTTTCACACGCCCAAGACCTGTTACATCAGCAGATTTATATTGGCTTCCTACTTGTTGTTCTGCATTAACTTCTATCGTATCGAGTTGATCGTCGTATATATTCTCTGCATAACTTAATGAGCAAGCTAAAAATGTAGTACTAATTCCAAGCAATGAATAATTTAATTTCATAATTTCTAACCTTTTATTTACTAATTTGCTTTCCGCCAAACACTGCACTAAATGAGCCATCTGTTTTACGGATAGTCCCGCCTAGTTCATTCGCATCTTTGCCATAAAAATAGCCATTAACATTAGCTTCACCATTTATATATTGGGTATTACTTGCATCTTTTGCTGTATCTATTGCTAACCCTGTTATCGTTGCTTTGCCAGAGAAACCTTGCTCGTTAATCGTAGAAGTAATATTAATGACACCATCACCATTAATATTTTGGTTATCATTAAAAAGTTTTCCTGTTAAAGATTTATTGTCCCAATTTGCAGTAAATACGGCATCAAGTTCTGATTTACTGAATAATGCACCATTGCTATTTGTAGAATCAGCGTAACCATATCCATACCATTTTCCTTGATAATGCGATTCGCCTGAGGTAGGAATTTCTGAAATTGGTGTTTGTAATCCTTGGAGAAAGAACCCCGCTTTAGTTATATCTGTTTGCTCACCATTTTCAGCAGGAATAATGTATTTACCATACTTCATAAATTCAGTTTCGGCACAACACACTTGCTCAGAAATTAAATCAAAAATAACACCATCAACTTGTAATTTATTAATATTTCCAGAGAAATTACTTGAGCGTTCTTCACCTAAAATAACCTTATTATTGTCATTGACATAAGAAAGAAGCTTTGTATTAAACAGATGACCATCACTCTTAACCTCTTCGCTTCCATTTCGAGAGGCAATAAACGTCGCCGCAAATTCATTACCATTGCTATTTATTCGCCCTGCTAATGTCTTCGCTTTCTCACCAAAAAATGAACCTGAAACAGTTGCTTTACTTGTACCAGAACCATTTGAACCGCCAAAATCATAAGTCCCAGATGCGGTTCCCGTAAATGAATTGCCATTAATTTTTGCATTTAATGTATAAGAGAGTTTTACGTTTTCACTCGCTTGAGTTGTCGATAAATTCCCAGATACTTCTTTTGTATCAAAATTTACCGTCAATGAAATAGGTTGTGTTTGTGTGATCCCGCCAACAACGGAATCCCCTTGATTCTGCCCTGAGTGTAGCGTATCTGAACCATTAATTTGTCCTCCTATCGCCCAATTCCCTGTATAGGTAAATACACCTGATATTGGTATTTCAGTGGCTTTTTCATTACCTTGATAGAAAATAGATGTTAATACCTCACCACCATCGCGAATGACAATTAATCCAGCTAGTGCATCATCATAATCAAATAATTTAAGATAAGTCGTAAACTTACTATCAGCCCAAATAACAACTTTTCCACCAAGGGGGTATTTAGACGTTGATGTTTTCAGTACATCTTGTAAATATTTCCAATTATCACTAATAATCTCAAGAGAAATGGATTTTCCATTGAGATCAATCTGTTTTGTATTCGCTGAAAAATATTGCTTTTCTAAATTACGATCAATCAGTTGGAGTTTTCCAAAAGATTCTGCGGTTTTTATATGGGCATTCGGAATCGAAACACTATATCCCATTTCAGTAAAATCATCTGCTTTAACGTTAACCCCTGTTTTTTGATAATTTGGTGAGGTTTTATTTCCTCCCCCAGATATTTCTTTTGATTCTGGTACAGTTTCAACATCAAAACTTCCTCCTCCTGAAGCACACGCAGTCAAGAAAAATGAAACAAAAATAAAAGATGACAAGTATCGTTTTTTCATTAGCCCTCCTTAAAAATATTAATGATTATAATTATCATTTTATAAAATAGAGTCAATCATTATCTTTCAATTTAGCTAAAATAAATGGTTGTTTAGCATTTATTGATTTTTATGGAGATCCTGTAAGATTTCCTACACTGTGGGCAAAATAAATTGTAACTGTAGTACTAGGGCATAATTCGAAGAGAAAACTTCATTAAATCTTGATGGAGTAACCTTTACGCAAAACGTAAAGGTGCAATTTTAGTGAAAAAATAAATCAAAGAGCGCTTTATCAACAAACTGGTACCACGATAAGGCTGATGCCATTTTTTATAGGCATAAAATATATTTTATGAAAAATCATTAAAAGCAGAAAAAATACGCTATAATGACTTGTTTTTGTGATACCTCGTTTTGTGTGCGGCTAACAAAAGTATTTTTAAGTGGAAAATATTTTTGCTAGTCGCAAACGGGTCATTACAAAACATCATTTTTTTGTTTAACCTATTTTTATAAGGAAAAAGTTGTGACGCCAATCGTGAAACAATTTAAATACGGTCAACATACCGTAACATTAGAGACAGGTGCTATTGCACGTCAGGCAACTGCAGCAGTAATGGCAAGCATGGACGATACCAGTGTTTTTGTTACTGTCGTAGCCAAAAAAGATGTTAAAGAAGGACAAGATTTCTTCCCTTTAACCGTAAATTACCAAGAACGTAGCTATGCTGCTGGTCGTATTCCTGGTGGGTTCTTTAAACGTGAAGGTCGCCCTTCTGAAGGTGAAACATTGATCGCTCGCTTGATCGATCGTCCAATTCGCCCATTATTCCCTGAAGGCTTCCTGAATGAAATTCAAATTATTGCAACCGTTGTTTCAGTGAATCCACAAATTAGTCCAGATCTCGTTGCCATGATCGGTGCTTCTGCTGCGTTATCATTATCAGGCGTGCCATTTAATGGTCCAATCGGTGCAGCACGTGTTGGCTTCATCAATGATCAATTTGTACTTAACCCAACCATGGCTGAACAAAAACAAAGTCGTTTAGATTTAGTTGTTGCAGGTACAGATAAAGCCGTTTTAATGGTTGAATCAGAAGCAGATATTTTAACTGAAGAACAAATGTTGGCTGCCGTAGTTTTCGGTCATCAACAACAACAAGTGGTGATTGAAGCGATTAAAGAATTCACAGCAGAAGCTGGAAAACCTCGCTGGGAATGGCAAGCGCCTGCAAAAAATGAAGCTTTAATTAATCGTATCAAAGAGCTTTCTGAAAGCCGTTTAGGTGAAGCCTATCGTATTACTGAAAAGCAAGCTCGTTATGAACAAATTGATACTATCAAAGCAGATATTTGTGCCACTATTCTTGCAGAAAATAGCGAAGATGAAAGCATTACAGAAGGCAAAATCATCGACATTATTCACGAATTAGAAAGCCGTGTAGTACGTAGTCGTATTTTAGCAGGTGAACCGCGTATTGATGGGCGTACTGTGGATACTGTGCGTGCATTAGATATTTGCACTGGTGTGCTTCCTCGCACCCATGGTTCGGCTATCTTTACACGTGGTGAAACGCAAGCATTAGCGATTACAACACTAGGTACTGAACGAGATGCGCAAATTATTGATGAATTAACAGGTGAAAGAGCTGATCATTTCCTCTTCCACTATAACTTCCCTCCATATTCAGTTGGTGAAACTGGACAAATCGGTTCTCCAAAACGTCGTGAAATTGGACATGGTCGTTTAGCAAAACGTGGTGTAGCTGCTGTTATGCCAACCTTAGCTGAATTCCCTTATGTTGTTCGAGTTGTCTCTGAAATTACGGAATCTAATGGTTCATCTTCAATGGCATCAGTGTGTGGTGCATCACTCTCATTAATGGACGCAGGTGTACCAATTAAAGCCGCTGTTGCTGGTATTGCAATGGGCTTAGTGAAAGAAGATGAAAAATTTGTCGTATTGTCAGACATTCTCGGCGATGAAGATCATCTTGGTGATATGGACTTTAAAGTTGCTGGTACACGTACTGGGGTAACTGCATTACAAATGGATATTAAAATTGAAGGCATCACCCCTGAAATTATGCAGATTGCATTAAATCAAGCAAAAAGTGCCAGAATGCACATTCTTAATGTAATGGAACAAGCAATTCAAACACCACGTGCCGATATTTCTGATTTTGCGCCACGTATCCATACTATGAAGATTGATCCGAAGAAAATCAAAGATGTCATTGGTAAAGGTGGTGCAGTTATCCGTAGCTTAACTGAAGAAACAGGTACCTCAATCGATATTGATGATGATGGTACGGTGAAAATTGCTGCAACAGATAACAATGCAGCGAAAGCGGTAATGGCGAAAATTGAAGATATTGTTGCAGAAGTAGAAGTAAACAAAATATATCAAGGTAAAGTAACACGTATCGTTGATTTCGGTGCATTTGTTTCTGTACTTGGCAACAAAGAAGGATTGGTTCATATTTCACAAATTTCTGAGGCTCGTGTAGAAAAAGTAAGCGATTATCTACAAGTTGGTCAAGAAGTTACCGTGAAAGTAGTGGAAATTGATCGCCAAGGTCGTATCCGTTTAACAATGAAAGATTTACAACCAACACATGACAATTCAGTGGTAACAAATGAAGAGAATGTTGTTGAGGAATCTTCAGCAAGTGCATAATTAAGCAATGACGAATAACACCGTGATTCTTCACGGTGTTTTTGCCAGTAATGTTGAGCTTAGAGCTATTTAAGGCAGTATCATGTGTCAGTTGCAAAAAAGAATTTGTTCAGTCTTTTATTTTTCTTTTATCTCCCTATGTTTATTGATTGTAGGTTGTAGCACTTCACCATTAAGTGTATTAGGGACTGATTCACAGCTTATCTTCTCAGATACCAAACCACAGGAACATCTGGATCAAGAAGTTGTGATTGCTAAACTCAGTCAAGTTTTGCAATTAGAAAAAATGACTAGAGAAGACCGAGCTGCTTTCTATTTTGAACGTGGCGTAATCTTCGATAGTCTTGGTCTTTGGACGCTTTCTCGCTTTGATTTCTCACAAGCAATCCAGCTCAAACCTAAAATGGCAGATGCTTATAATTACTTAGGAATCTATGCATTAATTGAGGGCGATTATGATACCGCTATTGATTACTTCAATGCAGCATTAGCAGTTGATCCTCAATATAGTTATGCTTTCTTTAATCGCGGTTTAAGTTTTTATTACTCTAATCGTTATACAGAAGCAGAAGATGATCTTCTTAAATTTTATCAAGAAGAAACAACTAACCCTTATCGTGTATTATGGTTATATTTTAATGAGTTAAAACAAAATCCAAATCAAGCATTAGCTTTGCTTAAACAACGTTCCTCCAAATTATCATATGAATATTGGGGAACAAATATTGTGCAATATTATCTAGAGCAGATTTCCCTCACAGAACTACGTGAAAGAATGAAAAAATATGCGGAAAAATCAACTTCTCAATATGCAGAAGTATTAACCGAAACTTATTTTTATCTAGCCAAGCAGCAATTAATGTTACAACACAAACAAGATGCAAACACGCTCTTTAAATTAGCAATGGTCAACCAAGTTTATAGCTTTGTTGAATACCGCTTTGCCTTATTGGAGTTATCACGTTTAAGAGAAGCTAAAGTTAAACCTCAAAATTAATCATTACAAACACACTTATAACAAAATTATTTTATATTTTCGGTATTTACATGACAGAACAAACTTTAACATTTGCAGATTTAGATCTGCCAGAAACACTTTTATCTGCAATTTCAGATTTAGGTTTTATTAATCCATCACCTATTCAACAAGCCTGTATTCCTCACTTATTAAATGGCAATGATGTTTTAGGCATGGCGCAAACAGGTAGTGGCAAAACGGCTGCCTTTGCTCTCCCTCTCTTAACACATATTGAAATAGATAAAAAATATCCACAATTACTGGTTATGGCACCAACGCGTGAGCTAGCCATTCAAGTCGCTGATGCTTGCGAACAATTTGCCAAAAACTTAAAAGGTATCAATATTGTTACTGTATACGGTGGACAACGTTATGACATTCAATTACGTGCATTAAAACAAGGTGCCCAAGTTGTCGTTGGCACACCAGGGCGTATTTTAGATCACATTCGTCGTAAAACATTAGATCTAAGCGCATTAAAAGCAATCGTATTAGACGAAGCTGACGAAATGTTACGTATGGGCTTTATTGAAGATGTTGAAACTGTGATGGCTGAGTTACCAGAGGAACATCAAACAGCACTATTTTCAGCAACGATGCCAGAACCAATCCGTCGCATTACGCGCCGTTTTATGCGTAATCCACAAGAGATTAAGATTCAATCTACTCAACAAACGGCACCCGATATTACGCAATCTTATTGGCTAGTCAATGGCTTCAAAAAAGGTGAAGCATTAATTCGTTTCCTAGAAGTTGAAGAATTTGATGCTGCAATTATTTTTGCACGAACCAAAACTGCAACTTTAGAAATTACCGAACTTCTCGAACGCAATAATTTCCGTTGTGCGGCATTAAATGGCGATATGACCCAACAATTACGTGAGCAAACACTAGATAAATTACGTAACGGTCGTTTAGATATTCTCGTTGCAACAGACGTTGCAGCTCGTGGTATTGATATTGAACGTATTAGCTTGGTCATCAATTATGATATTCCACTCGATCCAGAATCTTATGTCCATCGAATTGGTCGTACGGGACGTGCAGGGCGTGCTGGACGTGCATTATTATTTGTTGAGCCAAGAGAAAGACGTCATCTCCGCAACATTGAACGTTTAATGAAAAAAACAGTTGATGAGACACAAGTCCCAAATCACGAACAGCTACAAATAGTAAGACGTGAGAAATTTAGACAAAAAATTACTGCACAATTAGAACACCACGATCTGGATCTATATCGCAGCTTACTTGAAGATATTTTTGCAGCAGACCAATCTCAAGAAGATATTGCAGCAGCAATGATGATGTTATTACAAGGTAAACAAAAGTTAATTCTACCGCCAGATCCTGAAATTAAACCAATGCGGAAAGAAAAAGAAAGACGCGAAAACCCACGTTCAGCTGAACGCCGTGGAGCAAAAAATTACAATAGTATGCCAATGGATATCTATCGTATTGAAGTAGGACGTGCAGATGGGGTAGAAGTAGGACATATTGTTGGGGCAATCGCCAATGAAGGTAATTTAAGTAGTCGCTATATTGGACACATTAAATTGTATGAACATCATGCAACTGTTGAATTACCTATTGAAATGCCAAAAGGATTATTGCAACATTTCCAACGTACCTATGTCGTTGGCAAACCAATGAAAATGTCTTTATTAGAAGCGGCTACAATCAGTTCTGATGAGAAACATCATTCATCACGTAAAAAATCACGTGAACGAGATAGTGATTCTTTTAAGAAAAAATCGCGTGCTGGAAAAGAACGAAAATTTAAAGAAGGTCGTAAAAAATTTACCGAACGTTAATCTACTAGGGCTTGTCAATACAAGCCCTATTTTTCATCTCTAAGGAGAAATTTATGCCTACATTAAATAAAATAACTCAACTCGCTATTCAATTAGATAATTATCATGTTATTGAAATTTCTGGCGTAGATAGTCAAACCTTTTTACAAGGACAACTCACTTGTGATGTGGTGAAAATGCCAGAAAAGAGTTCAACCCTTGCAGCCCACTGTGATCCTAAAGGAAAAATAGTTTCGCTATTCCGTTTAATTAAATTCTCTTCTCAACAATTCTGGTTTATTTTTGAAGCAAGTTTATTGCCAAGTGCATTAGATCAATTAAAAAAATATGCTGTATTTTCTAAAGTAGACTTTATTACAAAAGATCTATCTCTTTACGCATTTACGGCAGATCAGTTACCAGAAGATCTCAATATTGACACAGAAGTTTATCAAACTGAAACCGATACGATTTTACATATTACAGCAACCGAACAAGAATATTATCTAGTATTAACGGAAGCTCCTCGTAATTTCACAGCAGATCAAAATAAATGGAAAGCTCTGAATATCCTAAATAATTACCCCTTATTTACCGCTCACTGCCAAGGGGAATTTATCCCACAAGCACTCAATTTACAACATTTAGAACAAGCTATTTCTTTCAGTAAAGGTTGCTATATTGGACAAGAAACCATTGCTCGAGCAAAATATCGTGGTGCCAATAAATTAGCAATGTTTACACTAATTAGTGATGTACAAGAAGATATTGAAATTGGTAATTCTGTTGAAATCTCGTTAGAAAGTGGCTGGCGTCGTACGGGTACAATTATTAATTTTACCTATAACGATCAACAAACTTGGCTCCAAGTTGTCCTGAATAAGGATATTTCATTAAATAGCCTCTTCCGTCTATATGAAAATGGTGCAACATATCAAGTATTAGCCAATAAATTTATTACAGAATAAGTCAAGTTTTTATTTATCTTAAAAATAAATTAGCGTTTTTTATATTTATTTTTAGCAAGTATATGGGGAAAAATAGTTAATCTTTCTCCATTTTCTCTGTTTATATTAGAGAATAGTTAATAATTATTATTTCTTATTTAGATAAAGGACAATTTAAGGAATAATATTTTTCATTATGAACTTATTACTTGTGAGCTTGTATTTTCAGCATTAACCCTATATAACTGCTAATATTAAACGCAAAAACTCTTATTATCGGTAGCCGTAGGCGGTAATTTAAACAACTACCAAAAAGGTGGTGAAATGAAATATACACTTGATGCGTTTCTTGCACCGCTTGAAATTCTAGCCGATGTTGCAACAAATCATCAGCTCAGGCGGTTATGTGATAAGCTGCGATAACGATACCACAAGCAAACACCAACAATCCGCCAAACAACACGCAAAACCCTCATCAGCGTGTTGCAAAAATAAATTTTTATAGCAGATGTTTTATTAATAAAAGAGAAGTACAGTTAAATTTTAGATATTCTTCTAAATTTAGCAGTGATAATTAGGTTATTTAATCTTTTTTGTTTGAAGCTTATTTATATTTTGGAGTGTTTTATATGAGATAAAAATTTTACAATACAACTTTTTCTAAGACAGGAAATTCAATCTATAGCTATGCTTTTTTATTATTCTTTCTCGCTTATCATATAAATATCATTATAAAAACAGAAATAAAAAATAAAAATAAAAATAAAAATAAAAATAAAAATAAGGGAAAAATTTAATAAGATTAAGATAAATAACAATAATAAATAAAAATTAAATGGGATAAAGAAGATAATAAATAATGGCAGGGGCGGAGAGGCTCGAACTCCCAACACCCGGTTTTGGAGACCGGTGCTCTACCAATTGAACTACGCCCCTACTGGTATGAATAAATGGCGGAACGGACGGGACTCGAACCCGCGACCCCCTGCGTGACAGGCAGGTATTCTAACCAGCTGAACTACCGCTCCGCAATATTAAGGAATTGGCAATGTCCTACTCTCACATGGGAACTTCCCACACTACCATCGGCGTTACAACATTTCACTTCTGAGTTCGGCATGGATTCAGGTGGAGCTGTTGCACTATTATTGCCAAAAAATTCTTATTTTTTAAATACACTCGAATTAAATATACTTAAAAAATAAAACCTGGCAGTGTCCTACTCTCACATGGGAAGCTCCCACACTACCATCGGCGTTACAACATTTCACTTCTGAGTTCGGCATGGATTCAGGTGGTCCTATTGCACTC